>NZ_JBEZMR010000004.1:0-91079 GCF_040652795.1 Micromonospora sp. NPDC048170 | reverse complement strand
CCCCGCGCGGCGGGCGGGGGGGGGCCCCGCGCCCGGGCCGCCCCCCCCCCCCGGCCCCCGCCGGCCCGCCCGCCGGCGCCCCGCCCGGGCCCCCCCCCCCCGGGGGGGGGGGCCGGCCCCCCCCCCCCCCCCCACCGCCGTCTCCGGCCCCACCCACTGCCGCTCCCGGCCTCAGCCACCGCCGATACCGGTGCCTCTCGCCGCTTCCGGTCTCGGTCCCCGCTGTTTTCGGTGGGGACCGCCCGGGTAGCTCATCCAGGGAGACGAGAGACACCGGACCGGCGAGACGACTGGCGACAGTCGGGGCAGGAGTTGTCAGATGGACAGGCTCGACCCGCACAGCACCCACGGCAGCCCGGACCCGCTGCGCGGCGGCGGCCAGGGCGAGTTCGCCGGTGGCGCCCCGGCCGGCACCTTCGACCCGTGGCGTTACCGGGACACCGCGAGGGTCGCCGACGCCGATCTCGTCGGCTACAAGGTCGAGGCCACCGACGGCGGCATCGGCAAGATCGACAGTGCCAGCCACGAGGTCAACGACAGCTACCTGGTGGTGGACACCGGGCCGTGGATCTTCGGCCGGAAGGTCATGATCCCGGCCGGCACCGTGAACCACGTCGACCACGACGAGCGCAAGGTGCACGTCGACCGGAGCAAGGACCAGATCAAGGCCGCCCCGGAGTACGACGAGACCGCCGACACCGACCCCACCTACCGGGACCGGCTCGGCGGCTACTACGACGAGACGTACTCGGCCATCCCGCCCGGCACCGCCCGCTAGCGACGTTCCGCAGCCCGGCCGGACGGGACGCCTCCGTAGCCCCCGGCCCGTAACGGCCTCCCGTGATCCGCGGGAGGCCGTTACCGTGTCGGCGTGGACGCCACCGAGGTCAACCGCAGCATCCCCTTCGCCACGATGTTCAACTTCCGCGACGCGGGCGGCCATTCCGGCCACGACGGTCGTACGGTGCGCCGGGGGCGGCTCTACCGCTCCGACTCGCTGCACCGCATCGACGACACCGACCGGGAGGCGTTCGCCGCCCTCGGCATCCGCACGGTCATCGACCTACGCCGCCCGTACGAGGTGGAACGCGACGGCCGCGTCCCCCATTTCGACGGCCTGACCTGGCACAACACCCACCTGGAGCACGCGGAGTGGGGCGATCGGCCCTACCAGCCCGGCACCGACCTGGCCCGATACCTGGCCGACCGGTACGCCGACCTCGCCGAAACCGCCACAGCCGGACTCGCCGAGGCGGTCGGACTGATCGCCGACTCCGCCAACACCCCCGCCGTCGTGCACTGCGTCGCCGGCAAGGACCGCACGGGCATCGTCTGCGGGCTCACCCTCGCGGTGCTCGGCGTCGGTGACGACGACATCGCCGCCGACTACGCCCTGAGCACCGAGGCCGGCGAGCGGTACCGCGCCTGGTTCGAGACCACCGGCCGGCGCACCGGGCAGACCCTGCCGGTCCTGACCTGCCCCGCCGAGACCATGATGCTCTTCCTCGCCGAACTGCGGGAGGCCCACGGCTCGATCGAGGGCTACCTGCACCACGCCGGCGTCACCGAGCCCCAACTAGCCAACCTCCGCAACCACCTCCTGACCTGACCCCACCCCGCCCGGCCCGGCCCCGCCCCGGCCCCGCCCCACTCCGCCCGGCCCCGCTCCACTCCGCGATCTTGCAGTTTCTGCCCCCGGAATGTGCAGTTTGCGCGACATGTCCGGGCACAAAGTGCAAGATCGGCGCGCGGGGGCGGGGCGGGGCGGGGGCGCGGGGCGGGGCGACGCGGGGGCGCGGGGGCGGGGGGCGGGGCAGGTTCAGCTCAGAGGATGCGGCGGACCCAGCCGTTCGGGTCGGCGGTGCCGCCCCGCTGGAGGTCCACGAGCTGCTGGCGCAGGGCCATGGTGACCTGCCCCGGCCCGCCGTCGCCGACCAGGAACTCACCGTCAGGGAAGCGCACCTGCCCGATCGGGGTGACCACGGCGGCGGTGCCGCAGGCGAACACCTCGCGGAGCCGGCCGCTCGCGGCGTCCGCCTGCCAGTCGGCGAAGCTCACCGGGCGCTCCTCGATCCGGTGCCCCGCGTTGGCGGCCAGGGTGAGCACCGACTCCCGGGTGATGCCGGGCAGGATCGTACCGGTCAGGGGCGGGGTGACCACGGTGCCGTCGTCGTAGACGAAGAACACGTTCATGCCGCCCAGCTCGTCGACGAAGCGGCGCTCCACCGCGTCCAGGAAGACCACCTGGTCGCAGCCGTGCTCGATCGCCTCGGCCTGCGCCGCCAGCGAGGCGGCGTAGTTGCCACCGCACTTCGCCGCGCCGGTGCCGCCAGGGGCGGCGCGGGTGTAGTCCGGGGAGACCCAGACCGTCACGGGCTTCACGCCGCCGGAGAAGTACGCGCCGGCCGGCGAGGCGATCACCACGTAGAGGTACTCGTTGGCCGGCCGGACGCCGAGGAACACCTCGCTGGCGAACATGAACGGCCGCAGGTAGAGGCTGCTGTCCTCGATCTCGGGAATCCAGCCCTGGTCGATCTCGACGAGCTTGCGCAGCGACTCGACGAACGTCTCCTCGGGCAGCACCGGCATCGCCATCCGCCGGGCGGAGTCGGCGAACCGGGCCGCGTTGGCCTCCGGGCGGAACATGGTGACGCCGCCGTCGGCCGTCCGGTACGCCTTCAACCCCTCGAAGATCTCCTGCGCGTAGTGCAGCACCGCGGCGGCCGGGTCCATCGGGATCGGCGCGCGCGCCTCGACCCGGGCGTCGTACCAGCCCTTGCCGTCGGCGTAGCGGATCGTGACCATGTGGTCGGTGAAGACCCGGCCGAAACCCGGGTTGGCCAGCAGGGCGGCCCGGTCGACGACGGATACCGGCGCGGGATTCGGACGGATCTCGAAGTCGAGCTTGTCACCACCGCTCATCGCGCTGACCTCCCTGCGGGTTTACGGCACACGGGTCCGCATGCCGAGAATTCTGGTGCGAGAAACTTACCCCGAACGGTCGTTCAGCGGGTAGCGGCGTCCGGGCGTACCAGCAGCGCCGCACGGGTGGACGCCGCCGGGCCGGGGTGCGGCCGGCGGCGTCGTCGGAACCTCGGGGTGGGTGGCCTGCGGCCTCAGGAGGTGGCGTACCCGGCCAGCCGGTCGCCGACCTCCTCGGTGCGTACCGCCGCGCCCGGGGCCCGCCCGGCAAGTTCCGCGCCGACCGCCGCGGTGACCCTGGCGGCGGCGTCGGCGTGCCCGAGCTGGTCGAGCAGCAGGGCCGCCGAGAGTACGGCCGCGACCGGGTCGGCCACGCCGCGGCCGGCGATGTCCGGCGCCGAGCCGTGCACCGGCTCGAACATCGAGGGGTACGCCCCTTCGGGGTTGATGCTGCCGCTGGCGGCCAGCCCGATCCCGCCGGTGACGGCGGCGGCGATGTCGGTGAGGATGTCGCCGAACAGGTTGTCGGTGACCACCACGTCGTAGCGCTGGGGTTGGGTGACCAGGAACATCGCGGCGGCGTCGACGTGCTGGTACTCCGTGGCCACGTCGGGGTGCTCGGCGGCGACGGCCTCGAACGCGCGCGCCCACAGCGAGCCGGCGTGGGTGAGCACGTTGGTCTTGTGCACGAGGGTGACCTTGCGCCGTTCCCGGCGCGCGGCGCGGGCGAAGGCGTCGCGGATCACCCGTTCCACCCCGTGCCGCGTGTTCAGGCTCTCCTCGGTGGCAACCTCGGCCGGGGTGCCCCGGTGCAGAGCGCCACCGGCGCCGGCGTAGAGGCCCTCGGTGCCCTCGCGGACCACGACCAGGTCGACCTCGCCGGGCTTGACGCTCGCCAGCGGACCGCCCACGCCGGGCCAGAGCCGCGACGGACGCAGGTTGACGTACTGGTCGAAGGCGAAGCGCAGCTTCAGCAGCAGTCCCCGCTCCAGCACGCCGGGTGGGACGCTCGGGTCGCCGACGGCACCGAGGAGGATGGCGTCGTGCCCGGCCAGCTCGGTCAGCACGGAGTCGGGCAGCACCTCGCCGGTGCGGTGCCAGCGGGCGGCGCCGAGGTCGTACTCGGTGGCGTCCACCCCCGGCAGCACGGCGTCGATGACCTTGCGGGCCTGCGCGACCACCTCGGGTCCGATCCCGTCCCCGGCCACCACCGCGATCCGTGCCACGTCCCTGTGCTCCCTCGCCTCGACGTTTCGTCCGACCGTACGCCGCCGTCCCGTCTCCCGGTACGAACCTTCCAACATTCGGGAAACGAGGATGCACAGGATGCTCCCAGGTGGCATTCATGGGGGAGTCATCTGCGCTGCCTAGCGTGGTGACAAGCGGGTCAACGGGGGCCCGTGACGGGGGCCGCGAGGGTGCGGCCGACGTCAGCGAGGGAGCAGCGTCATGCGGATCGACCAGCAGCCACGGACCCGCTGGGTGGACCAGTCGGCCTTCCAGCCACGCCGGCCGGACCTGCGACTCGGCACCCGCAGTCACCGGATGGACCGGCCCGGCACGGTCATCGGGGACCGGATCGCCGTCCAGCACACCGTGCGGACCTCGACGGCGGAATACTCGCTGCTGCTCAACGCCCCCGAGTGGCTGGGCCGGCGCGGCGTCGGGGAGGCGCTGCGCGACGCGGTGGCGGAACTGCGGGCCATCGACCTCACCTACGGCCCGGCCCGGCCGGAGAGCCTGGTCTCCCGGCTGCGCCGGGGCGAGATCAGCCCCGAGTCGTATCCGCCCCTGGCCGACCTCGTGGACCGGTGTGCGGCGATGCGGGCGGCCACCGACGGCTGGTTCGACGCCTGGGCGGTGCCCGGCGGCTTCGACCCCGGCGGCCTGCTCGGCGGATGGGCGGTGGAGCGGGCGGCTGCCCGGCTGCGCGCCGCCGGTGTCCACGACTACGCCGTGCTCACCGGCGCCGACCTGGTCGTACGCGGACACGCCGCGCACGGCGGCCCGTGGCGGGTGGCGGTGCACCACCCGGCGGACCGGCACCGGGCGCCGCTGGTGCTGGAGATGACGGCCGGTGCGGTCGGCACGTCGGGGGTGAGCGGCCGGCAGGGGCACGTGGTGGACCCGCACACCGGGGAGCCCGTCGACCAGATGGTCGCGGCGACGGTCGTCGGGCCGGACCTCGCCGTCGCCGACGCCTACGCCACCGCGCTCTACGCCGCCGGGCCGGCCGGGCTGGCCTGGTTCCGCAACGGGTCGGACTACCGCGCGCTCTTCGCCCACCGCCGCTGAATCGCAGCGCCGCTGAATCGCAGCCGCCCGCCGCAGGGCAGCGCCGCCGAGCCACCGTCGCCGGGCCGCCGGACGCGCGATCGGCCCTCACGGTCTCGGCAACGACCGTGAGGGCCGGTCAGCGACGAGTGCGCGTGGCTCGCGCAATCGAGGGGTGCGGGCCGGACGGCTGGACGTCGACCTCGCCACCCGAAGACGGGCCCACGCCGCGAGCTCGGCCAGTGACCGCACCGGTACGCTAGCGAATCGACGCAACTCAACGCAAGGGTCTCCACAGCGGACGGTCGCGACAGGAGCGTGGCGGATACCGGCGGCGGGGTGATTTCGACGCGGCGAACGGCGGATGGCACGCTGTCCGCCGTGAGTTTCGACCTGAGCGTGTGGGCCCTGGCGGACGGGGCGACACCCGAGGACGTACGGGCGGCGGTGCTGCGGTGCCGGCAGGGGCAGCACGTCGACCGCCACCCCGACCCACGGGTGGTGGCGTTCTACCGGGCCATCACCGGCAGCTATCCGGACCGGCCGGCCCGCCCGGGCACCCCGTGGGCGGTGACGCCGCTGCACGCGGCCAACGACCACGTCGAGCTGAACCTGCATCCGACCTGCGAGGACCAGGTGCTGCTCGACATCGAACGGCTGGCCGGCGCGTACGACCTGATGCTCTTCGACGCGCAGGACGGCTCGGTCTACCCGCCGCCGACCCGGCTGCCCGGCTGACCATCGCCGCGTACGACGAAGGGGCCCGGCGGATCGCCGGGCCCCCGCTGTCGTGCGCTCAGGTCACTCGTCGCGCAGGTCCGCCGCGCTGGCCGCGACCGCGCCGATCGAGTCCGCCGCCGAGGTGAGCAGGTCGGCGCCGAGCGCCTGGTCGACGGTGAGGGTCATCAGGGTCTCGCCGCCGGCCTCGCGGCGGGCCACCTGCATCGCCGCGATGTTGACGCCGGCCTCGCCGAGCAGCGTGCCGACCGTGCCGACCACGCCCGGACGGTCGACGTAGCGCAGGAAGACCAGGATGCCCTCCGCGCCGATCTCCACGTCGAAGCCGTCGACCTCGGTCAGCTTGATGACGTCGCGGGCGCCGGCGGTGGAGACCGTGCCGGAGACGCTGACCGTACGGCCGTCGGGCAGCGCGCCACGGACGGTGACCAGCGTCGGGTGGTCGGCCGTGTCGGCCTGGGAGAGCAGCGTGACCTCGACGCCGCGCTCGGCGGCCAGGTGCGGGGCGTTGACGTAGGTGACCTGCTCCTCCACCACCGAGCTGAACAGCCCCTTGGTGGCGGCGAGCTTCAGCACCGACACGTCGTGGTCGACGATCCCGCCGCGCACCTCGACGGTGACGCTGGCGGCGACCCCGCCCGCGACGGCGGTGAAGGCCCGGCCGAGCTTCTCGGCCAGCGGCAGCAGCGGGCGCACGTCCTCGGCGACCACGCCGCCGGCCTGCACGTTCACGGCGTCCGGCACGAACTCGCCCTGCAACGCCAGCTTCACGCTCTTGGCCACGGCCAGGCCCGCCTTGTCCTGCGCCTCGCCGGTGGAGGCGCCCAGGTGCGGGGTGGCCACCACGTTGTCCAGGGCGAACAGCGGCGAGGCGGTGCAGGGCTCCTTGGCGTAGACGTCCACGCCCGCGCCGGCGACCCGGCCCTCGGCGATCGCGTCGGCCAGGGCCTGCTCGTCGACCAGCCCGCCCCGGGCGGCGTTGATGATCCGGACGCCCGGCTTGACGACGGCCAGTTCCTTCTCACCGATCAGGCCGACGGTCTCGGGGGTCTTCGGCAGGTGGATCGAGATGAAGTCGCTCTCCCGCAGCAGCTCCTCCAGACCCACCAGGCGGACGCCGAGCTGGGCCGCGCGGGCCGGCTGGATGTAGGGGTCGTACGCGATCAGCCGGGTGCCGAAGGCGGCGATCCGCTGCGCGAAGAGCACGCCGATGCGGCCGAGGCCGACCACGCCGACGGTCTTGCCCTGGATCTCGACGCCGGTGTACTTCGACCGCTTCCACTCCCCCGCCTTCAGCGCGGCGCTGGCGCTGGCGGTGTTGCGGGCCACGGCGAGCAGCAACGCGAGGGCCTGCTCGGCCGCGGAGACGATGTTCGAGGTGGGTGCGTTGACGACCATGACGCCCCGCGCGGTGGCGGCCGGCACCTCGACGTTGTCCAGACCCACGCCCGCCCGGGCGACGACCTTCAGCCGGGACGCGGCGGCGATCGCCTCGGCGTCGATCTGGGTGGCACTGCGCACGATGACGGCGTCGGCCTCGGAGAGCGCCGAGAGCAGGGCCGGACGGTCGGTGCCGTCGACGTGGCGGACGTCGAAGTCGTGGGCGAGCACCTCGATGGCGGCGGGGGCGAGTTCTTCGGCGATCAGTACGACAGGAGTCATTGGTCCTCGTAGTTGTCGTCAGAGCGGGTGGGCCGGGGCTGCGGGACGCCGCGCTGCGCCCTGCGCTGATCCGGGCCATGGCCGTCAGGTGCCGGCTACGCACCTACCCCGCGATCGTAGGTGGCCGGCCGGCCGGCAGGTCCCGGACTGCGGGGTGAGTGCCCTCACAAAGGGTGACGACCCATCGTTGAACGATGAGCGGCGTCGATGGTGCTGGTCACGGAAAGCAGGCGGCCCGGGCCGGGCGCCGGGAAGAGCGCCCTGCCCGGACCGCCGGGAGGTGTGCGTCAGGCGGTCTCGGTGATCGGGCGGTCGACCCAGCTCATCATGCCGCGCAGCTTGCTGCCGGTCTCCTCGATCGGGTGCGCCGCGCCCTCGGCCTGCCACTTGCTGAAGTTGGGCCGGCCGGCCTCGTCCTCGGCCACCCACTCCCGGGCGAACTCCCCGGACTGGACCTCACCGAGGATCTTGCGCATCTCCTCCTTGACCCGGGCGTCGATGACGCGCGGGCCACGGGAGAGGTCGCCGTACTCGGCCGTGTCGGAGATGCTGTAGCGCATCTTCGCGATGCCGCCCTCGTACATGAGGTCGACGATCAGCTTCAGCTCGTGCAGGCACTCGAAGTAGGCCACCTCGGGGGCGTAGCCCGCCTCGGTGAGCACCTCGAAGCCGGCCTGCACGAGCGCCGCCGCGCCGCCGCAGAGCACCGCCTGCTCGCCGAAGAGGTCGGTCTCGGTCTCCTCGGTGAAGGTCGTCCGGATGACGCCGGCCCGGGTGCCGCCGATGCCCTTGGCGTACGACAGGGCGAGGGCGAGGGCGCTGCCGCTGGCGTCCTGCTCGACGGCGACCAGGCAGGGCACGCCCTTGCCGTCGGCGTACTGGCGGCGGACCAGGTGGCCCGGGCCCTTCGGCGCGACCATCGCCACGTCGACGTCGGCCGGCGGCTTGATCAGGCCGTAGCGGATGTTGAAGCCGTGGCCGAAGAAGAGCGCCTTGCCGGGGGCCAGGTTCGGCGCGATCGACTCGGCGTAGATGCTGCGCTGGGCGGTGTCCGGCGCGAGGATCATGATGACGTCGGCCTCGGCCGCCGCCCCGGCCGGCGTGAGCACCCGCAGGCCCTGCTCCTCGGCCTTGGCCCGGCTCTTGGAGCCCTCCGGCAGACCGACCACCACGTCGACGCCGGAGTCGCGCAGCGACAGCGCGTGGGCGTGGCCCTGGCTGCCGTAGCCGATCACGGCGACCTTCCGGCCCTGGATCAGGCCCAGGTCGGCATCGTCGTCGTAGTACACCTCAACGCTCATGATTTCCCTTTCGTACGGCGGCCCGGGCGGCCCGTCGTGGCTCTGTGCGGTGTCGGTCCCAGGCAACGTACGACGCAGCCTGGTCGGGCGGTCTCGGCCGGCGCGTGCCGGCCCGGTCGGGTGGGGTCAGGCGGCCCGGAGCGCGGGCCCGGCGGTGATGGAACGCGAGCCGCGCCCGATCGCCACCAGCCCGGACTGGACCATCTCCTTGATCCCGAAGGGTTCGAGGTCGCGCAGCAGCGCGTCGAGCTTGTCCGGGGTGCCGGTGGCCTCGATGGTCAGCGTGTCCGGCGCCACGTCGACCACCCGGGCCCGGAACAGGCCGACCGTCTCCAGCACCTGGGCCCGGGCCGCGCGGTCGGCGCGCACCTTGACCAGGAGCAGTTCCCGGGCGACCGAGACCTGCGGGTCCAGCTCGACGATCTTGAGCACGTTGACCAGCTTGTTGAGCTGCTTGGTGACCTGCTCCAGCGGGGACGACTCGGCGTTGACCACGATGGTGATCCGCGAGACGTCCGGGTTCTCGGTCTCGCCGACGGCGAGGCTGTCGATGTTGAAGCCGCGCCGGGAGAACAGGCCGGAGACCCGGGCCAGGACGCCCGGCTTGTTCTCCACCAGCACGGACAGGGTGTGCATCGTCATGACGCGACCTCGCTCCGCTCGGTCGCGGCAGGACGCCGCGCGGGACTGAGCCCGATGATTCGTTCGCTTCGCTCACTCATGTCAGATGTCATCCTCGTCGAAGGCCGGGCGGACGCCCCGGGCGAACATGATCTCGTCGTTGCTGGTGCCGGCGGCGACCATCGGCCACACCATGGCGTCCTTGCCGACGACGAAGTCGATGACCACCGGGGCGTCGTCGATGGCCATCGCGGCCTCGATGGTCCTGTCGACGTCCTCCGGGTTCTCGCAGCGCAGCCCCACGCAGCCGAGCGCCTCGGCGAGCTTCAGGAAGTCGGGGATGCGGTGCTTGTGGGTGCCGAGGTCGGTGTTGGAGTAGCGCTCCCCGTAGAAGAGGGTCTGCCACTGCCGCACCATGCCGAGGTTGCCGTTGTTGATCACGGCGATCTTGACCGGGATGCCCTCCAGCGCACAGGTGGCCAGCTCCTGGTTGGTCATCTGGAAGCAGCCGTCACCGTCGACCGCCCACACCACCGTGTCCGGCTTGCCGACCTTCGCGCCCATCGCCGCCGGCACCGCGTAACCCATCGTGCCGAGCCCGCCGGAGTTCAACCAGGTGTACGGCTTCTCGTAGGAGATGAACTGCGAGGCCCACATCTGGTGCTGGCCGACCCCGGCGACGTAGATCGCGTCCGGGCCGACGATCTCGCCGAGCCTCTTGATCACGTACTGCGGGGAGAGGGTGCCGTCGGCCGGGTCCTCGTAGCCCAGCGGGTACCGATTGCGCAGGTCGTCGAGCTGGGTCCACCAGTCGGCCAGGTCGGCGCGCCGGCCGGCCGCCTGCTCGGTGGTCACCGCCGCGATCAGCTCGTCGATGACGTGCCGGGCGTCGCCGACGATCGGAACGTCGGCGTGCCGGTTCTTACCGATCTCGGCCGGGTCGATGTCGGCGTGCACCACCGCCGCGTCCGGGGCGAACGAGTCCAGCTTGCCGGTGACCCGGTCGTCGAAGCGGGCGCCCAGGGCGACGATCAGATCGGACTTCTGCAGGCCGTAGACCGCGGAGACCGTGCCGTGCATGCCGGGCATGCCCAGGTGCTGCGGGTGCGAGTCGGGGAACGCGCCGAGCGCCATCAGCGTGGTGACCACCGGGATCCCGGTCAGCTCGGCCAGCCGGCGCAGCCCTTCGGTGGCGCCGGCCTTCAGCACGCCGCCGCCGACATAGAGCACCGGACGCCGGGCGGTGGCCATCAGCCGGGCCGCCTCGCGGATCTGCTTGCCGTGCGGGTGCAGGGTCGGCCGGTAACCGGGCAGGTCCAGCACCGGCGGCCAGGTGAAGGTGGTGGGCGCCTGGAGGACGTCCTTGGGGATGTCGACCAGGACCGGCCCGGGCCGGCCGGTGGCGGCCAGGTGGAACGCCTCGGCCAGCACCCGGGGGATCTCCTCGGCCTCCTGCACCAGGAAGTTGTGCTTGGTGATCGGCAGCGTGATGCCCTGGATGTCCGCCTCCTGGAAGGCGTCCGTGCCGATCGAGGGCCGCGCGACCTGACCGGTGATGGCCACGATCGGCACCGAGTCCATGTACGCGTCGGCGATCGGGGTGACCAGGTTCGTCGCGCCGGGACCGGAGGTGGCCATGCAGACCCCCACCCGGCCGGTCGCCTGGGCGTAGCCCGTCGCCGCGTGCCCGGCGCCCTGCTCGTGGCGGACCAGGATGTGCCGGACCGTGGAGTCGTAGAGCGGGTCGTACGCCGGCAGGATCGCACCACCCGGGATGCCGAAGACGACGTCGACGCCGAGCGCCTCGAGGGAGCGCACGAGCGAACCGGCTCCGCTGACCTGGGCCGGGGCGGGTGTGCGTACCCCCGGGACGGCCGGGGTGGCCGCGGTGCGGGAGGCGCCGTTGTGGTCGGCGTCGCTCGCGGGCTCGGCGGACGTGCGGGCCCGGCGGGCGGTGTGGGCGAGTGTCTCTGGCGTGGGTCTCGTCATGGCGGTTCAGGCCTTCGGCTGGAGTGGGTGAGGCTGTTCGAGCGGATGACGCGGGCGGTGCCCGGCGTCGATGGGTCCGACGGCAACAAAAAAGCCCTCGTGCAGGATGCACGGGGCCAGCGCACTCTCGATGGTGAGAGTGCGCTCAGGTAAGTACTCGCAGCGACCGGTACGACGACATGCGACCCAGCCTGACGCATCTCACGCGATGAGTCAACTGATCCCACATGTTGGTTAACGGATCACCGGTTTTCACCCGTCCGGGTGCCTAGGCACCCCGTTCCACCTGCGCGGAAGCCTCCCCCAAGGGGCGTGGGACGGGCAGCGTCGGCAACCGCCGGGGCGGCGGCGACGCGGGCCGGACGGGCGGGGCCGACGCCGGGGCCTGACGGACGCCGGCCGGCGTGGCCGCCTCCAGCATCGCCTCCAGGTGCTCGGCCGGCACGCCCCAGCCGAAGAGCGCGCCCTGCCCGAACCGGCAGCCGGCGGCGACCACGGCGGCCAGTTCGGTCGGCGTGGTCACCCCCTCGGCGATGACCTCCAGGCCGAGCTGGTGGCCGAGCCGCATGACGATGTCGACCATCGGCGCGAACGCCGGGCCGTCCCTGTCCACCGGCCGCACCGGCTCGTGCTCCGCCACCAGCCCGTGGTCGATCTTGAGAATGTCGATCGGCAGTCGGCGCAGCTGCCCGAGCGAGGAGTAGCCGGCGCCGAAGTCGTCCAGCGCGATCCGGACGCCGGTCACCCGCAGCGCCGTCAGCCGCCGGATCAGCTCGTCCAGGTCCGTCGCGACGGCGTGCTCCGTGACCTCCAGCACCAGCCGCTGCGGCGGCACGTGGTGGGCGCGCAGCGCCTCGGCGACCTGGAGCACGTACTCCGGGGCGTGCAGCTCACGGGGGGACACGTTGACCGAGACCCAGACGTCGTGACCGTCGGCCAGCCAGCGGGAGAGCTGGTGGCACGCCTGGTGCAGCACCCAGGCGCCCAGTTTGGCGATCATCCCGCACTCCTCGGCCAGCGGGATGAACTCGTCCGGGCCGACGTTGCCCAGCACCGGATGACGCCAGCGCAGCAACGCCTCGGCGCCGACCGGGCGCACCGAGGGCAGCGAGGCCACCGGCTGGAACACCAGGCGCAGCTCGTCGCGCTCGATCGCGCCGCGCAGCTCGTGCTCGACGGTGGTGCGCCGGCGCAGCAGCTGGTCGTACGCGGCGTCGTAGCGCTCGATCCGGTTCTTGCCGCGCTGCTTGGCGTAGCGCAGCGCCAGGTCGGCGTGGCGCTGGAGCAGCTCCACGTCGGGCACGCCGACCCAGCCGGCCACGCCGATGCTCACCGACAGGAAGACCGGCCCCTCCGGCTGGTCGTAGGGGCGCCCGAGCACGCCGAGCAGACGCTCGGCGACCCGGTCGGCGTCGGCCGGGCAGCCGTGCATCAGCACCGCGAACTCGTCGCCGCCGACCCGGGCCGCCAGGTCACCGGGGCGAAGGCTGGCGCGCAGCCGCTCGCCCACCTCGGCCAGCACGGCGTCGCCGACGTCGTGGCCACGCATGTCGTTGACGTGCTTGAAGCCGTCGAGGTCGAGCCCGAGCAGCACGCAGGGCGTGCCGGCCTCGGCGTGGCGGTGCAGCGCCTGCGACAGCCCCCGCCGGTTGGCCAGCGCGGTCAACTGGTCGGTGTGTGCCAACTCACGGAAGTGCGCCTCACGCTCGGCCAGCCGTCGGGCATAGCGGCGCACGTCGTGCAGCGTCAGGTACTGCCGGGTCACCAGCACGAAGCCCTCCACGCTGCCGGCGACGATGCCGAGCGCGTCGAACCGGCCGTCCTGGAGGAGGTGGTACATCGCCGAGGCGGCCATGGCGAACATCGGGACGAACGCGTACGCGCCGTCGCGGCGGATCAGGTCGGGGGCCGCCTGGGCCGACGCGTCCAGCCGGCGGGCGGCCAGCGCGACGGCGACCAGTCCGCCGGCGAGCGCCCCGGCCCCGGCCAGCGTCACGGCCGGCCCGGCCTGGCAGAGGCCCGCCGCGATGCCGAGCCCGCCGCAGGTCACGGCGGTGGCCCCGGCGCCGAGCCAGGCGGCGCGACCGCGCGGCGGCGGGGCGCGGAACGCCACGATCAGGGCGAGCCCGGCGGTCAGCGCCCCACTGACCGTGGCGAGCAGGATGGGCACGCAGGCCGCCGGGGTGGCGTCGCCGAGCAGCCGGGTGGGCTCGGAGAAGAGCACCCAGCCGACGAACCAGAACGCCGCCGCCATCACCAGGCCGTCGAGCGCCAGCCGGACCGTGGCCGCCGCCGTGGAGGCCACGCCGGGCAGCCGGAGCAGCCCGGCGGAGAAGATCAGCCCGCTGACCGCCGTGCCGATCGAGACGACGCTGGCCCAGCCGGTGCGTTGGCCCGGCGGGTGGGCATCGTGCCCGCCGGTGGAGAGCGCCACGGCCACCCCGAGCAGCAGGGAGACCAGCGCGACCCCGGACGCGGCGGCGAGCAGCGCGTACGCCTGGCGGTGCGGCCCGGTGCGGCGCCGGGCGTCGACGGCCGACAACGTGGTGGCCGCCGCGGCGACCAACCCGCACAGCACCGCAGCCGCGACCATGACCGGGGGGAGCAGCACGCCTCAACTGTGCCGGATCTGCGCCCCGCGTGGGGGCCCGGGTGTGCATCCTTTGGGACACGGCACGCACGGCGGACGGCCACCCGGCGGCGGTGTCACACTGGGGGGCATGCCTGAGCTGCGGTCGAAGACCTCCACGCATGGCCGGACGATGGCCGGTGCCCGGGCCCTGTGGCGGGCCACCGGGATGACCGACGACGACTTCGGCAAGCCGATCGTCGCCATCGCCAACAGTTTCACCCAGTTCGTACCCGGTCACGTGCACCTCAAGGACATGGGCGGCCTGGTCGCCGAGGCGGTGGCCGAGGCCGGCGGGGTGGGCCGCGAGTTCAACACCATCGCCGTGGACGACGGCATCGCCATGGGCCACGGCGGCATGCTCTACTCGCTGCCCAGCCGGGAGTTGATCGCCGACGCGGTCGAGTACATGGTCAACGCACACTGCGCCGACGCCCTGGTCTGCGTCTCCAACTGCGACAAGATCACCCCGGGCATGCTGCTGGCCGCCCTGCGGCTGAACATCCCGACCGTCTTCGTCTCCGGCGGCCCGATGGAGGCCGGCAAGGTGCGCGGCTACGGCGCCGGCGGAGTCGTGCACGCAGAGCCAGGCGCGGGTCTCGCCAGCTCGATCCGGAAGGTCGACCTGGTCGACGCGATGATCGCCGCCTCCGACGAGGCGGTCACCGACGACCAACTCGGCGAGATCGAGCGCTCGGCCTGCCCGACCTGCGGCTCCTGTTCCGGCATGTTCACCGCCAACTCGATGAACTGCCTGGCCGAGGCGATCGGGCTGGCCCTGCCGGGCAACGGCTCGACGCTGGCGACCCACGCCGCGCGCCGGTCGCTCTTCCTCGACGCCGGCCGCACCGTCGTGGAGATCGCCAAGCGGTGGTACGATGGCGACGACGCCTCCGTGCTGCCGCGCGCCGTCGCCAGCCGGGCCGCGTTCGAGAACGCCGTCGCCCTGGACGTGGCGATGGGCGGCTCGACCAACACGATCCTGCACCTGCTCGCCGCCGCGCGTGAGGCCGAGATGGACTTCGACGTCGCCGACATCGACGCCATCTCCCGCCGGGTCCCCTGCCTGGCCAAGGTCGCGCCGAACTCCCCGCAGTACCACATGGAGGACGTGCACCGGGCCGGTGGCATCCCGGCCATCCTCGGCGAACTGAACCGGGCCGGCCTACTCAACCGGGACGTGCACGCGGTGCACTCCCCCAGCCTGGAGCGCTGGCTGGCCGACTGGGACGTCCGGGGCGGTTCGGCGACGCCGGAGGCGGCCGAACTGTTCCACGCCGCCCCGGGCGGGGTGCGCACCACCGAGCCGTTCTCCACCACCAACCGCTGGTCGTCGCTGGACACCGACGCCGCCGGGGGCTGCGTGCGGGACCTCGCCCACGCCTACAGCGCCGACGGCGGGCTGGCCATCCTGCGCGGCAACGTGGCGCCGGAGGGCTGTGTGGTGAAGACCGCCGGGGTGCCCGAGGAGTGCCTGACCTTCCGGGGGCCCGCCAAGGTCTACGAGTCGCAGGACGACGCCGTCGAGGCGATCCTCAACAAGCGGATCGTCGCCGGCGACGTGGTGGTGATCCGCTACGAGGGGCCGAGGGGCGGCCCCGGCATGCAGGAGATGCTCTACCCCACCTCCTTCCTCAAGGGCCGCGGGCTGGGCAGATCCTGCGCGCTGCTCACCGACGGCCGCTTCTCCGGCGGCACCTCCGGGCTGTCCATCGGGCACGTCTCCCCCGAGGCGGCCTCCGGCGGCCTGATCGCCCTCGTCGAGGACGGCGACGAGATCGTCATCGACATCCCGACCCGCTCCATCGAGCTGAACGTGGCCCCCGACGTGCTGGAGGCCCGCCGGATCGCCCAGGAGAAGCGCGACAGGCCCTACACCCCGCTCGACCGGCAGCGGCCGGTGTCGGCGGCACTGCGCGCGTACGCCTCGATGGCGACCTCGGCCAGCGACGGCGCGTACCGGCGCGTCCCCGAGTAGGCGTGGGACGGCCCCTGCCGCCGCTCCGGCGGGCGGCGGGGGCCGCCTGCCTCAGTATCCGACCAGGGCGATGACCAGCGAGGAAACCGCGGCAACGAGCAGCACCACGCCGGTGCCGAGGCCGACCACCGCGCTCACCGCGACCTCGCGGGCCCGGGCCACCGGAACGGCCACCAGCGCCACCACCGTCACCAGGGCGGCGACCAGGTGGATCAGCGGATAGTCGATCAGCGCCGCGACCGGGAACAGGTGCACGCCCACCACGAGGGCGACCCAGACCGGGATCAGATCCTGTCGACGCCGCAGGGCGAGCAGTCCGGCACCGAGCGCCGCAGCGCCGAACTCGATGCCCACGACGACGCCGAAGGTGCGGCTGGTGTCGGCGTCGAAGGCCGTCGGTTCGGCCCAGCGCCGCCAGGTGAGTATCCCGCCGGCAACTGCGGTGAGCAGCGAGAGCACCGATCCGACGCCGAGAAGCGGTCGCCACCTCCTGGGTGGCGCGTCCTGGGCCCAGCCGAACCAGCTGGACGCGAAGAAGCCGAACACGACCGCCGTGGCCGACGCGTCACGAATGTGTTCCGCGATCATGGTTCTCCCCTGGGTGGCGCGGCGTCGGGCGCAGGTCGGGCTCCCAGCGCAGCGGCCACCCGATCTTGGTAGATCTTTCCCCAGGTGGCGGGACACCTGCCGTCGGGGTCGCCCGAGCAGCCCGGGGACGATCCGGCCGGCTCCATCCGGGCCAGCGAGGTGAGCAGACCTCAGCGCCCAGGTGCGCAACCACGCCCCATCGCATGACGACAGCACCTGGAGCAGTCAGCTGGCTGACACCTGGCATGGATTGCTTCCACAAAGGTCCGTACCGATGAGGGTTGGCCAACCGGCAGACAAAGACGCATAACCAACCGGCAAGGCAGCCTACTGCGCGGTCGGACCTTCGTGTTCGGAAGGACAGCCGGTCTGACTGGTATCCGAACAAATAGCAGGTAGCTTCTCGTAGACGACCGCTACGAGGAGTTTGTGCATGTCCGAGGAAACCTGGCTTGCCGCTCGCTTGATTCCTACGTCAGGCATCAACGGGGCTGAGGAACAGGAACGCCGAGCAACTTCCGCCTTGCTTGCGGTCATGAGCGCCGTGCGCGAGTTCGGCCGGGTGATCACCCAGTCGATCGGCGCTCCCGCCGGGACGGTGCACACCTTCATCGAGGTGCCCTTCAAGCTCGGTACCCAACAACTGTTCCCAGACGGGCTGATTCGTGTCAGTCGCGGCCAACGGCAGTGGACTGCACTGGTCGAGGTGAAGACCGGAAACAATACGCTGAAGACCGAACAGCTTGAGGCATACCTCGATGTAGCCCGCGAGCAAGGCTTCGACGCCTTGATCACCATCTCCAACGAGATAGCGCCAATCGCTGGCCAACATCCGACGCCGGTCGACCGACGCAAGTTGAAGAAGGTCACACTTCACCATCTGCCGTGGACCGAAATTCTCACGCACGCCGTCATTCAGAAGGAGTACCGGGGTGTTGCCGACCCGGACCAGGCGTGGGTCCTCGGGGAGTTGATTCGGTACCTGGAGCATCCACGTTCGGGCGCGATGGAGTTCAGTGATATGGGGTCCGCATGGGTCCCAGTGCGCGATGGTGTCTCAACCGGCACACTCCGAGCCACCGACAGCGGTGCGGCCGAGATCGCGGGCCGGTTCGATGCCCTTATCCGGTACGCCTGCTTGAGGCTGGGCAGGCGTCTGGGCACCGAAGTGACGCCCGCCCTGAGTCGGAGGGACGTTGCGGACCCGAATGCGCGAACGCAGTCACTTGTCGGCCAACTGGCCTCGACCGGGACTCTGACCGGCGGCATCAAGATTCCCGGCTCGGTGGGCTCGCTCCATGTGTCAGCAGACCTCCGCGCAGGGCAGATCATTTGCCACGTAGACATCGATGCCCCACGTGCGGGTCGACCAACGACCCGCGTCAACTGGCTCGTACGCCAGTTGAAGGATGCGCCCGAGACGACACGGGTCGAGGCCTTCGTCATGCACTCTCGTGGAGGAGGCGCCACCGAACTACTCCGCGAGGTACGTGCTGATCCGGCCGTTCTGATCACGGATCCCACTCGCGAGCTTCGCACCTTCCGAGTGGCTCGATCTACGGCGTCGGGAACCAAGCGGGGTACTGGCCGAGGGGCGTTCATCGACTCGGTGCTTAACGCCGTCGACGACTTCTACGAACAGATCATCCAGAACCTCAAGCCATGGATGCCGACGCCTCCGCGCCTGCGTGCCCCAGAGGAGGTCGAGCAGGCGGAGCCCGTAGCCGCCAGCTTGATCTCTACCGCGATTTCGTCCCAGGACACCCCCGACTTCGGACCGGAACCCCGATCCGAGAATCAGCAGGGGTAACGAGCCGCCACTCCTCTGTATGGCACGCCGGAGAATCTTGGTACGGAACGGCCCCTGGAGGGGCCGTTCCGTACCAAGATTCCCTTCGTGCAACCGGGTGCCGCGGCAGAGGCAGGGAACGCCGTCAGGGGGCGGCGATGTCGTTGACGCAGCGGAGCACGGGGCGGGCGGTCAGCGCCGCCGGGTCCAGGGGCGCGTCGGCCGTGACGGTGAAGGTCGCCGACTCCCCCGGCAGCAGGGTGACCAGCGCCTCGTCGACCTCGGCCGCCGGGTCGAGCCGGTCCGGGAAGAGGGTCAGGTCCCGCAGGACCGTCCGGGCGGTGACCCGGATCCGCTGCCCGCCGTCGACGGGTTCGACCGTCGCGTCGTACCGCGCCGCCGGCCAGTCCGCGTCGCGGTCCTCGGCGAAGGACCAGAGCGCCCGCTCGGCCGTGTCGCCCGCCTCGGCCAGCAGCAGCTCGCGCCGGGCCTCCGTCGGCCGCCACAGCTCCGCCGGCAGTGCCAGCTCGACCTTGCCGTACGCGGGGACGTCCAGCTCCAGCGTCGACTTCGCCCGTGGCTCGCCGCCCAGGGTCAGCCGGGTCACCGAGGCGGTCGCCCGCCACGGGGCCGGCCCGTCGTTGACCGCCACCACGGCCAGGCCACCGTCGCGGGGCTGGACGGTCAGCAGCCGGTCCGCGTACGCCCGGCGCAGCGCGTACCACAGCGGTTTGCGGCGGCCGTCGCCGTCGACGGCCGACCAGGAGGTCACCGGCCAGCAGTCGTTGAGCTGCCAGACGATGGTGCCCGCGCAGACGTCCCGGTGGGAGCGGAAGTGTTCCACCGCGAGCCGGATCGCGCGCGCCTGGTTGAGTTGGGTCAGCCAGTGCCAGTCGTCGAAGTCCGCCGGTGCCGGCAGGTGGGCGTCGAGCCCCCGCCGGAGCTTGGTGTCCCCGTCGATCGCCTTCTGGTGGTGCGCCATCCCGGGCGAGTCGGGGGCCAGCGGCTCGTCCGACAGCGCCCGGCGCAGCGTCGCGTACGTGGGCGGAGCCTGGTAGCCGAACTCGGCGACGAAGCGCGGCACGTACTCGCGGTACTTCGTGTAGTCGTCGGTGTTCCAGACGTCCCAGATGTGCGTGGTGCCGTGCGTCGGGTCGTTGGGGTGGAGCTCCTCGCTGCCCGAGAACGGGCTGCCCGGCCAGTACGGCCGCGTCGGATCCAGCCCGCCGACGATCCGGGGCAGCAGCTCCAGGTAGTAGCCGCGCCCCCAGGTGCGCCCGGCGAGGGGCGCCTGCCAGTCCCAGTCGTGCCAGCCCCAGATGTTCTCGTTGTTGCCGGTCCAGAGCACCAGCGACGGGTGCGGTGCCAGCCGGACCACCTGCTCGGCAGCCTCGGTGGCGACCTCGGTGTGGAACGGCTCCTCCTCCGGGTAGGCGGCGCAGGCGAAGAGGAAGTCCTGCTGCACCAGCAGGCCCAGCTCGTCGGCGAGGTCGTAGAAGTCGTCCGACTCGTACCGGCCGCCGCCCCAGACGCGCAGCAGGTTGACGTTCGCCCCGGCGGCCTGACGGAGGCGGTGCGCCAGCCGTTCCCGGGTGATCCGGCTGGGGAACACGTCGTCGGGGATCCAGTTGGCCCCGCGGACGAAGACCGGGGTGTCGTTGACGTGCAGGGCGAACGGCGTGCCGTGCACGTCGGGGGCGGTGTCGAGGCGTACGGACCGGAAGCCGATCCGGCGCGACCAGGCGTCGAGCGGCCTGCCGCCAGCGGCGTGCAGCGTCACCGCCAGCGGGTGACGGTGCTGTTCGCCGTACCCCCGGGGCCACCACAGCGCGGGGCCGGCGACGGTGAGGGTGAGCACGGCCGTGGTCGCCCCGGCCTGGATCGTCGCGTCGGCCGTCGCGCCGGCTATGGTGGCCCGCACGGTGAGCGGCTCGTCCCCGACCCGCTCGACCTCGACGTGCAGCTCCACCCGGCCGTCGCCGGCCTCGACGGTCACCAGTGGACGCACCACGGCCAGCCGCGCGGTGGACCAGGCGTGCAGCCCGACCTCCTGCCAGATGCCGGCGGTGACCAGGGTCGGTCCCCAGTCCCAGCCGAAGTTGCAGGCCATCTTGCGGACGAACGGAAAGGGCTCCGGGTAGGCGTTCGGCCGGTCCCCGAGCCGGTCCCGCTGCGCCTCGGCGTATCGGTAGGCGGAGTCGAAGCGTACGGCCAGGGTGTTGGACCCGGCGACCAGCCGCGAGCGGGCGTCGAAGCGGTAGCCGCGGTGCATGTTCTCGGTGCGGCCGACCTCGGCGCCGTTGAGGGTCAACGTGGCGACGGTGTCCAGGCCGGCACAGACCAGGTCGACCCGCTCGTCGTCGCCCGGCTCGTGGGCGAAGGTCGTCTCGTAGACCCAGTCGGTCCGGCCGATCCAGGCCAGCGTCTTCTCGTTGTCGTCCAGGTACGGGTCGGGGATCAGGCCGGCGGCGAGCAGGTCGGTGTGCACGCAGCCGGGGACGGTGGCCGGCACCGTCCGGCCCGCGATCCCGGCCGGTACCTGCGGTCCCGGTACCGCCCGCAGGGTCCAGCCGTCGTGCAACGCCTGCCGGGTCACGACTTCACCGCGCCTTCCATGATTCTGCGGACGAACCGAAAGCCATCGACTGAACCGGATAAGTGACGCCACCGTACGGGCCGGCTTCGGCAGTGTCAACGGGCGGCCGGCGTCGCCATCGCATGGCGGTCCACACCGGAGTGGAAGCGCGATCACGCGAGGTGGGAGGCTCATTGAGGCCCGGCACCGGCCCAACCCAGGCGCCGGGGTCGGGCCGCGCCGCAGGGACTTAACCGGAAAAGTCGGTGCCAATCCTGGCCCCGCACGTGGTCGGACCGGCCCGCCGACGGCCGGGTGCAGTAGCGTGGTTCGCCGCCGGTCACCTCGGCCCCGCGGTGACAGCCCGCCCGGGCGGGAGAGTGGAGGAGTACGCCGGTGAAGCGGCCCACGATCGCCGACGTCGCCCGCCGCGCCGGGGTGTCCAAGGGGGCGGTGTCCTACGCGCTGAACGGCCAGCCCGGGGTCTCCGAGGCCACCCGGCGACGGATCCTCGCCATCGCCGCCGAGATCGGCTTCAACCCGAGCCGCGCCGCCCGCTCCCTCTCCGGGGCCACCGCCGACGCGGTCGGCCTCGCCCTGTGCCGGCCGGCCCGCACGCTCGGCATCGAGCCCTTCTTCATGGAGCTGATCAGCGGCGTCGAGGCCGAGCTCTCCGCCCGGTCGTACGCCCTCACCCTCCAGGTGGTGGCCGACCAGGAGGCGGAGGTCACGGTCTACCGCCGGTGGTGGGGCGAGCGCCGGGTCGACGGCGTCCTCGTCTGCGACCTGCGCGCCGACGACCGCCGGGTGCCGGTGCTGGAGGAGTTGGGCCTGCCCGCGGTGGTGATCGGCGGCCCGGGCGGCACCGGCGGGCTGGCCAGTGTCTGGTCCGACGACTCGGCGGCGCTGGTGGAGACCGTGGAGTACCTGGTCGCCCTCGGCCACCGCCGGATCGCCCGCGTCGGCGGACTGCCCGCCCTGCTGCACACCGAGATCCGCACCGAGGCGTTCGTCCAGGTGTGCCGGCGGCTCGGCCTGGCCGACGCGGTCACCGTGCCGTCGGACTACACCGGCGAGGAGGGGGCGCGCGCCACCCGCCGGCTGCTCAGCTCGGCGACCCGCCCCACCGCCGTGATCTACGACAACGACGTGATGGCGATAGCGGGCCTGTCGGTGGCCCAGGAGATGGGCCTCGCCGTGCCGGGCGACCTGTCCATCGTGGCCTGGGACGACTCGCCGCTCTGCCAACTGGTGCACCCGCCGCTGACCGCGCTCGGCCGGGACATCCCGGCGTACGGTGCGCACGCCGCCCGGCAACTGCTCGCGGTGATCGGCGGCTCACCGGCCAGCCGCGTCCAGGACGAGACGGCGCACCTCACTCCCCGGGGCAGCACGGCGCCGCCGCGCACGAACTGAACCGGTTCAGCCCTCCGGGCCGATCTCCACACCCCACCGGATGCATCCCGGCCGGCCCGCCCGAGGCGCGGGCGGGTCCCACCTGCTTGTGAACGTCTGGTGCCAAGACGTTGATGGTGGTAACTTTCTCGACACTTGCAAGACCTTGCAGCAACATTCGTCCTTTCGTGACGCAAGACGTCACGTCCCTGTCCGGACCCGACAACCACCACCCGAGGAGGTCCGATGCCCCCCAGCACCGGACGACGACGGATGATCGGGGCCGCGCTGGCCGCCGGACTCACCGTCGGGCTGGCCCCGCTCAGCACGGCCGCCGCCGCGAACTCCGTGACCGTCTACTACCGACCCCCCACCACCTGGACCGGCCAGGTCAACATCCACTACGCCCCCGACGGTGGCGCGTGGACGGCCGTGCCGGGGGTGGCAATGGAGACCGCGTGCGCCGGCTGGCGCAAGCGCACCGTCGACGCCGGGACCGCCACCGGCCTCCAGGTGGTGTTCAACGACAACGCCGGGACCTGGGACAACAACAGGGGCGCGAACTACCGCACCGGCACCGGCACGGTGACCGTCGCCGACGGCGTGGTCGGCACCGGCGATCCCTGCGGCGGCACCCCCACGCCGACGCCGACCCCGACGAACCCGCCGACCGGCCGGACGGCCGACGTGTGGTACCACGTCGGAACCAGGGGCTGGGCCGCCGCGAACATCCACTACCAGCCCGCCGGCGGGGCCTGGACCACCGTCCCCGGCGTGCCGATGGAGGCGGGCTGCACCGGGTGGACCCGCCGGGTGGTCGATCTCGGCACCGCCACCACGCTCCGGGCGGCGTTCAACAACGGCGCCGGGAACTGGGACAACAACAACGGCGCGGACTACACCCTCGGCGCCGGGGTGACCACGGTCAAGGCGGGGGTGGTGACGGCCGACACGTCCTCACCGTGCCCGCCCGACACGCCGGACACCACGCCGCCATCCACCCCCACAGGGCTGGGCGCGACCGCGAACGGGCTGCGCGTCGCGGTGTCCTGGGCCGCCGCGACCGATGACCGGGCGGTGACCGGCTACCGACTCACCCGCACCGGCGGCCCGGAGGGCACCGTCACGGTGACCACCGCCGGCACCAGCCACGTCGACGGCGCGCTGAGCCCGAACACCCGGTACGAGTACACCGTCCGGGCGTACGACGCGGCCGGCAACACCTCCCCGGCCAGTGCCCCCGCCGCCGCGACCACCGGCGACACCCCGCCGCCGCCCGCGGCCGGCACCCCGCTCGGCGGCGACCCCCGCGAGGACAGCATCTACTTCGTGATGACCGCCCGGTTCGCCGACGGCGACAGCACCAACAACCGGGGCGGCAGCCAGCACGTGAGGTCCGGCAACGCGGCCAACGACGACCCGATGTTCCGCGGCGACTTCAAGGGCCTGATCGACAAGCTCGACTACATCAAGGGGCTCGGCTTCTCCGCCCTCTGGATCACCCCGGTCGTGCTGAACCGGTCCGACTACGACTTCCACGGCTATCACGGCTGGGACTTCCAGCGGGTCGACCCCCGGCTGGAGAGCCCCGGCGCGAGCTACCAGGACCTGATCAACGCCGCACACGGCAAGGGCATCAAGATCTTCCAGGACGTTGTCTACAACCACAGCTCCCGCTGGGGCGCAAAGGGGCTGTTCACCCCCACGGTGTACGGCGTCCGCGACGAGCAGTGGAAGTGGATGTACAGCAGGCAGGAGCCGGGCCGCGAGTACGACCCCACAGTCGAGCACCCCGGCACCGACCCGGAGCTGACCCCGGCGCAGAACGCCCTCGCCAAGGGCCGGCCCTACAACGGGGACGTCTGGTCGACCACCGCGCCGGCCGGCAACCAGTGCCCGCGCTGGGGCGCCCCGGCCGGCACCAGCCCCGAGGGCTTCCGGCTCTACGAGTGCCAGTGGCCAACCCCGACCAGCAAACTGTTCCCGGCCGACCTGTACCACCAGTGCTGGATCGGCAACTGGGAGGGCGAGGACTCACGCAGTTGCTGGCTGCACGAGGACCTGGCCGACCTCGACACCGAGAACGCCGCCGTGCAGAAGTACCTGATCGACGCGTACAACAGGTTCATCGACATGGGGGTGGACGGCTTCCGCATCGACACGGCCGTGCACATCCCCCGGGTCACCTGGAACCGGCGGTTCCTGCCGGCGATCCAGCAGCACGCGCTGGCCAAGCACGGCGAGAAGGGCCGGGACTTCTACGTCTTCGGCGAGGTCGCCGCGTTCGTCCACGACAAGTGGAACCGGGGCTCGGTGAACCACTCGGCGCAGTTCTTCACCTGGAAGGAGCGCAGGGAGTACAGCCCCGACGACGTCAGGGCCGCCGTCGAGCAGTACGACCACGAGCAGCTGATCGGCCCGAGCGGGCAGCCCACCAGCGACAATGCCTTCCTGCGCGGCAACACGTACCACGCGCCGGACCATTCGAAGTTCTCCGGCATGAACGTCATCGACATGCGTATGCACATGAACTTCGGTGACGCGAACAACGCCTTCGGCAACGGCCGGGACTCCGACGACAGCTACAACGACGCTACCTACAACGTCGTGTACGTCGACAGCCACGACTACGGCCCGAACAAGTCGAACACCCGCTACACCGGGGGCACCGACGCCTGGGCGGAGAACATGAGCCTGATGTGGACGTTCCGGGGTATCCCGACGCTCTACTACGGCTCGGAGATCGAGTTCCAGAAGGGCGCGAGGATCGACTGCGGCCCGACCTGCCCGCTGGCCACCACCGGCCGGGCCTACTACGGCGACCATCTCCAGGGCACGGTCACCGCGACGGACTTCGGCCGGGTCGGCGCCGCCACCGGGCCCGTGGCCAGCACCCTGGACAAGCCGCTGGTCAAGCACGTACAGCGGCTCAACCAGATCCGCCGGGCGGTGCCTGCCCTGCAGAAGGGGCAGTACTCGACCGAGGGGATCAGCGGCAACTCCATGGCGTACAAGCGGCGCTTCACCGCAGGCGCCGTGGACAGCTTCGCGCTGGTGACGGTCTCCGGGAGCGCGACGTTCACCGGCGTGCCCAACGGCCGGTACACCGACGCGGTCACCGGCGACGTCCGGACGGTCACCAACGGGACGCTGACCGCGACCGTCAGCGGACAGGGCAACCTGCGGGTGTACGTGCTGGACCTGCCGGGCAACCCGGCGCCGGGCAAGGTCGGTGAGACCGGCCCCTACCTGAGGTGACGCCGGTGGCGGGGCGGCCGTGCCGGCCGCCCCGTCAGCGCGAGGCCGACGGGAACTCCTCGAAGTACGCCTCGACCCGCTCCGCCGTGGCCGGGCGGGCCAGCGCGAAGCCCTGCCCGTACCGGCAGCCGGCCCGCCGCGCGCCCTCGACCAGGCTTACCGACTCCAGTTCCTCGGCCACGACGTCCAGCCCCAGCCGGTCCCCCACGTTCACCACCACGTCGATCAGTGTGCGCTGCGGGTCCGCCGGGTCCACCAGCTGCGGGCCGACCTTGAGCAGGTCGATCGGCAGCCGGCGGAGCTGCGCCAGCGAGGCGTGCTCGGCCCGGAAGTCGTCCAGCGCGGTGCGCACGCCCAGCGACCGCAGCCCGGCCAGCCGGGCCACCACGGTCGGCAGCTCGGCGCCCACCCGGGGCTCCGCCACCTCGACCACCAGCTGGTCCGGCGACACCCCGTACGCGTCCAGCACCGCCGCCGTCCGGGGCACGAAGTCGGGCGCGGCCAACTCCCGTACGGTCACGTTCACCGCCATCCAGAGCTGCCGGTCACCCGTCGACCAGGCGGCGAGCTGCCGGCAGGCCCGGTCCAGCACCCAGCAGCCCAACTCGCCCACGATGCCGAGGTCCTCGGCCACCGGCAGGAACTCGGCGGGAAGCACCGTGCCGAGCACCGGGCTGCGCCAGCGCAGCAGCGCCTCCGCGCCCACGGGCTGCCGGTCGGCCAGGTCGACCACCGGCTGGTAGACGAGGTCCAGCTCGCCCCGGGCAACCGCCCCGGGCAGCTCCCGTTCCAGGTCGAGCCGGCGGACGAGCTGCTCCTCCAGGTAGGCGTCGTACCACTCGATCCGGTCCCGGCCGAGCTGCACGGCCCGGCGCCGGGCCAGTTCCGCCTGGCGCAGCACGTCCTCCGGGGCGCCGTCGCCGACCTCGGCCAGCCCGACACCGACGCGCAGCCGCAGCGCCCCGCCCGCCACCTGGCAGGGCTGGGTGAGCGCGGCCAGCAGCCGGGTGCCCAGCGCGTACGCCAGCACCGGGCCGACCCCGGTGACCACGGCGAAGCCACTGACGGTGACGTCCGCGAGCTGGTCCCCGGGGCCGACGACGGCGCGGGCGCGGCGGACGACCTCGGCCAGCACGTCCTTGCCGACCTGCTGCCCGTCGACGGCGCCGGGGCCGTGCAGGTCGACGACGAGCAGCGCGCCGGCGGGGGCCGGCGCGTCCTTCAGGGCGGCGAGGGCCCGCAGCAGCGCCGGCCGGTCCACCGGTGCGCCGGACCGGCCCAGGTCCGCCAACCGGTGCCCTGCCGGTGGGCTGCCGGGGCGAACCGGCGGGCCGCCGAGGTGGGCCGGCGGGCCGCCGAGGTGGGCCGGCGGCGACGAGGGATCCGCCCGGATCAGGTCGCGGAGCACCAGCACCGGGGCCAGCGCGAGCGCGAGCAGGACCGCGGTGACATCCGGCGACTCGCCGTCGCGCAGCTGCCAGCCGGTGGCCGCCACGGCCGCGACGGCCGGGACGACAACCCTGGGCCACGCCCTGGTCGGCAGTGCGGGCGGGTCCGGTACCGAACGGGCCGCCCGCCGCGCCCCCGCCGCGGTCAGCAGCACCCCGCCCACCAGCGGGGGTACGGCCAGCAGCACCGCCCGGTCCGGCGCCGCGCCCACCAGGAGGGCGGCCAGCAGGACCAGCCCGGCCAGGGTGAGCGCCACACCGACCCGGCAGCGGGCCCCGCCCGTCCGTCGGAGCGGCCCCGTCAACACGGTGAGCACGGTGAGCGCCAGCCCGCCCAGGGCCACCGCCACCACGAGCCGGCTCGGCGGATCGAGGCGGTCGCGGGGCAGCAGCAGCCAACCGGCGAGGACCAGTCCCAGGCCGGCGGCTGCCGCGTCGACGACCCCACGCAGCCGGGCCCGGGCGGACGGGCGGGGGGCGCCCCGCGTTACCGGAGACAGACCTGCGGCGAACAACGCGGCGGCGGTCAGCACCGACACGACGACGGCGGACAGGTGGCCTGGATCAGCGAGCGGGAGCACGGCGGCGGTGAGCCCCGCCGTCACCGCGGCGGCGTCGAGCAGCACGGCGGGACGGGGGATGGACGCGCGTTGCGGGTACGCGAGGGGCACGGCGGTCGCCTTCGTGAAGGGGCACGGGCGGTGCGACGGTGCGGGCTCCGGACACGGTGAGCCCGCTGCCCACCACTCGCCAACGAACAGCCACGAGGACGGTGACGCCGAGTCGACAGTGATCCAGGTCACCAACACCCCCGGCGGGCGACCCGCGCCGCCCGACGCGTACCGGGGTCGGCGGGGGTGGGATCATCGGGGGGTGAGCAGCCCCGACACCATCCACTTCCGGCACCACCAGGCGATCCTGGCTGCCGCGATCGTCGCCTTCTTCGGCGCCCTGCCGTTGGCCGGCGCGCGGTGGTATCTGCTGCCGCTGCTACTCGTCCCGCTCGCCGTCGCGGTCTGGGCGTGGCGGTCCGGCACCGACGCGGACCCTCGCGAGCTGCGCGTACGGGCACTGCTCGGGCAGCGCCGGATCAGCTGGGACCGGGTCGTCGCGCTGGCCGCCGACCCGCGCGGGCGGGCGGTCGCCCGCCTCGACGACGGCCAGCGGGTGCCACTGCCGGCCGTACGCGGCACCGACCTGCCCCGGCTGGTCTCGGCCACCGGGCAGCCGCTGCCCGACACGGCCGACTGAGCACCGCCGGGCCGGCCCCGCTCAGTAGCCGTCCACCACCGTGTTGATCAGCGGTTCGCCGGCCGCGAACCGGCGGATCTGGTCGGCCACCAGCCGGTACGCGCGCGGCAGCAGGCCGCGAACCGATCCGGCGACGTGCGGGGTGAGCAGCACGTTCGGCATCGTCCACAGCTCGTGGTCGGCGGGCAGCGGCTCCGGATCGGTGACGTCCAGCGCGGCCGAGATGCGGCCGGTACGCAGCTCGGCGACCAGCGCCCCGGTGCGGGCCACCGGCCCACGGGCGGCGTTGACCAGCAGCGCGCCGTCGCGCATCGCGGCGAGGAACCTCTCGTCGACCAGCCCCCGGGTGCGCTCGGTCAACGGCACCAGCAGCACCACCACGTCGGCCTCGGGCAGCAGCCCCGGCAGTTCCTCGACGCCGTGCACGCCCTGCCCGGGGCGGGCGGTCCGGGCCACCAGTGTGAAACTCACCTCGAACGGCGCGAGCCGCCTCTGTACCGCCGTGCCGATGGAGCCCGCCCCGACGATCAGCACCCGCTTGCCGGCCAACTCGTCGGTCGGGGCCACCTCGTCGTACGCCCAGTCGCGCCGGGCCTGCGCGCGGGCGAGGGCCGGAAAGGCGCGCAGCTGGGACAGGATCGCCGCGACCACCCACTCGGCGGTGGACGGGTCGTGCACGCCCCTGGCGTCACAGAGCGTCACCTCCTGCGGGACCCGGCCGGCCCACGCGTCCGCCCCGGCGGAGAGGAGCTGCACCACCGCCAGGTCGGGCAGCTCGCGCAGCAGCGCGGCGGCGTCCCCGCCGGACAGGAAGGGCGGGACCCAGAACCGGACGCCGGCCGCCCCGGAGGGAGACCGGGACACGTCCTCGAACACCTCGACGGTGACCTCCGGCGGCAGTTCGCCGAGCAGCGTAGGGCCGGCCTGGTGCGGGATCCATACCTTCACGCCCGCCGACGATAGGCCCCCGGCAGGTCCGCCGGCAGGGCGGGGCGGCACCCGACACCCGGACGGACCGCCCACCGACACCGCCGCCGTGATCAGGGTGACTGCCCGCCGACCGGGTCGATCCAGGCCCGGACGGGGTATAACCGGACGGGATACGGGAGGGACCGGAGCGCCGGTCGGCCTCCACCCGGCACAGACAGGTGGTCAATGATCGACGGCTCCCGCGACGACGCCCCGGAGCAGGCCGGCCCGACCTCGGCGCTCCGCGATCCCGATCGGCTGCGCTCCCTGGCCGAGACCCGGCTGGCAGCCGCCCCCGACGAGGCGTTCGACCGGTTCGCCCGGCTGGTCGGGGACCTGCTCGACGTGCCGGTCGCCCTGGTCTCGCTGGTCGACGCCGAACGCCAGTTCTTCCCCGGCGAGGTGGGCCTGGCCCAGCCGTGGGCCGCCCGGCGGCAGACCCCGCTGAGCCACTCGTTCTGCCAGCACGTCGTCGACCTCGGGACCCCGATGGTGCTGCCGGACGCCCGGCTGCACCCCGCCGTCCGGGACAACCTCGCCGTGCCCGAACTGGGCGTGGTGGCGTACGCCGGGATGCCGCTGACCGACCTGGAGGGCCACGTCCTCGGCTCGCTCTGCGCGATCGACCACAAGCCGCGCGACTGGACCGCCGGGCAGTTGCGGACACTCGCCGACCTGGCCGCCGCCTGCTCCTCGGAGCTGCGCCTGCGGATCGCCCTGGACGGCGCCGAGCAGGCCCGGCGGCGCGCCGAGGAGGCCAATGGCCGGCTGGAGCTGCTGGCCGGGTTGGCCGGGACGCTGGCCGGAACGCTCGACGTGCCCACCGCGCTGCGCCGCCTGCGCCACACGGTGGTGCCGCTGCTGGCCGACTGGTCCCTCGTGACCCTGGTCGGGCCCGACGGGGCGCTCCGCGACGTGACCGCCGCGCACCGCGACCCGGCCCGGGCCCCGGACGTCGCCCGCTTCGCCGAGCTGATGCGCACGGGGCTGAGCCCCGACTCGATCATCCGGGCGGTGTTGCGGACCGGCCGGCCCGTGCTGGGCAGCGCCGGCACCCTCGACGACGTGCGGCGGGGCACCGTCGGGCCGGAGCTGCCGGAGATCGCCGCCCGCCTGGGCATCTCCTCACACCTCAGCGTGCCGATCACCGACGGCGGGCGGGTGCTCGGCTGCATCACCCTGGTCAACGGCCCGCAGCGGCGGCGCTTCGACAACGGCGACCTGCTCGTCGCCCAGGACCTCGGCCGCCGGGCCGGACAGGCGATCGGCAACAGCCGGATGTACGGCGAACAGCGGCACGTCGCGTACGTGCTCCAACACAGCATGCTGCCGGAACTGCCCGTCACCGACGACCTGGAGCTGGCGGCCCGCTACCAGCCGGCGGCCGACCGGGTCGAGGTCGGCGGCGACTGGTACGACGCCTTCCGCCAGCCCGGCGGGGAGCTGATCGTTGCGATCGGCGACGTGGCCGGGCACGACATCGAGGCCGCCGCGACCATGGGACAGCTGCGCAACCTCGTCCGGGGCAACGCGTACGGCCGGTCCGACGCGGTCGGCGAGCTGATGAGCCGACTGGACGAGACGATGCGCGGGCTGGGCATCCCGGCGGCGGCCACCGCGACGCTGGTGCGGTTGCGCGCCGACGAGGCCGGCGGCCAGCGGGTCACCTGGTGCAACGCGGGCCACCCCGCACCGCTCGTGGTCCGGGCCGGGGGCGCGGTGGAACTGCTCGCCGGGAAACCGGAGCCGCTGCTCGGGCTGAGCCAGCCGGTGCCCCGTACCAGCCGGCGCACCCACCTGGCTGCCGGCGACACCCTGCTGCTCTACACCGACGGCCTCATCGAACGGCGGGACCGGTCCATCGACGAGGGGACGGCGGAGCTGACCGCCCGGCTCGTCGGCACGGACGGGCTGCCGCTGGACGAGCTGTGCGACCTGCTGCTGACCGCCGCGCACCACCGGGAGGACGACGTCGCGCTGCTCGCCGTCCGGGTCACCTGACCACGCCGTGAGCCGCTCCGATCCGTCCACAGCGGCGGTGACCGGCTCGCGGAGCTGATCGACGAAAGTCAGCCGGCCCCGCCGGGGCGCCTCGGCGGGATACCCTGGGCCGGGTGAGCGCCCGTCCCCCGTACCCTCGCACCCGCCGTCTGCGCACGGCCCTGGCGGCCTCGTGCGCGGCACTGCTGCTGACGACCGCCGGTTGCAGCTTCGGCGAGCCGGAGCCCGACCCGGCCGGTGAGCCGCCCACCTTCCCGACCCCGTCGGCGACGGCGAGCCCCGGCGGCGCCGGCCAGGAGGTGGTGACCACCGTGCTGGCAAAGGGCCTGCGGGTGCCGTGGGCGATCGCCTTCCTGCCCGACGGCGCGGCGCTGGTCACCGAGCGGGACAGCGGCCGGATCCTGCGGGTCGGCCCCGAGTCCGGCCCCGACGGGCTGAAGGTCACCCCGGTGCAGACCATCGGAGACGTGGCGGCCTCCGGCGAGGGTGGGCTGATGGGCATCGCCGTCTCGCCCGACTACCAGCGGGACAAGGCGGTCTTCGTCTACTACACCACCGAGCGGGACAACCGGATCGCCCGGCTGGAGCTGGGCGGCACGCCCACCCCGATCCTCACCGGTATCCCCAAGGCCGGCATCCACAACGGCGGCGGCCTCGCCTTCGGCCCGGACGGCCTGCTCTACGCGAGCACCGGCGACGCCGGCGACCGGCCACAGGCGCAGGACGCCAAGCGCCTCGGCGGCAAGATCCTGCGGATCAACAGGGACGGCAAGCCCGCGCCCGGCAACCCGTTCCCGAACTCCCCGGTGTGGTCCCTGGGCCACCGCAACGTCCAGGGCATCGCCTGGGACCCCGGCAAGCGGATGTACGCCGTGGAGTTCGGCCAGAACACCTGGGACGAGATCAACCAGATCACCAAGGGCCGCAACTACGGGTGGCCGACGGTCGAGGGGCGCGACGACGACAAGCGCTTCGTCAACCCGATCGCCCAGTGGCCGACGTCGGACGCCTCCTGTTCCGGGTTGACCGCCGCGGACCGGCTGCTCGTCACCGCGTGCCTGCGGGGCCAGCGACTCTGGCTGGTCGAGCTGACCGACACCGGCACCGTGCTCGGCCAGCCGCGCGAGCTGCTGACCGAGCGGTACGGTCGGCTGAGGGCGGTCGCCGCCGCCCCCGACGGCTCGATCTGGGTCAGCACCTCCAACCACGACGGGCGGGGCAACCCGGCACCCGAGGACGACCGGTTGCTGCGGCTGGTCTTCGCCGGCGGCGGGGCCGGCCGGAGCTGACGCACCGACTCGCCCAGGTTTCCCAAGATCCCTCAGCGGGCAGGTCAGAATCTCACCATGGACGGCCAGGAGAACGAGCAGCACGCGAACCGGGACGAGGACGTCCCGGTGACGGACCGTGCCCCGCACCCGGCACCCCGGCGGGGTGACGACGACCGGCGCGGCCGGCGGGCCCTGCGCCTGACCGGGGTGACCCTGGCGATCCTCGTCGTCGCCCTGGTCGGCGTGGTGATCGGTGTGCTCGCCGGCGGCCGGGTCAGCACCGACATCGGCCCGTTCCAGGCCGACCTCACGGTCGCCCCGGCGCTGGGCGGCGGCACCACGGTCGACATCCCGCCGTTGGGTGCGCTGCTGCTCGACAGCCACGACGGGCCGACCCACCTGACGGTGGAGTTGGGCGCGCTCGACCAGAGCCGCACCGAGGCGCTGATCGACGATCCGGCGAGCATCAACCGGGCGAGCCAGTCGGCCGTCGACGACGTCCGCGAGGGCGTGATGCGGCTCGGCCTGCGTACGCTCGCCTCGGCGGTGCTGGTCACCCTGCTGCTGGCCCTGCTGCTCTTCCGCGACACCCGCCGGGCGGCCTGGGCCGGCGGGTTGGCGCTGCTGATCACCGCCGGCAGCCTCGGCACCGCCGCGGCGACCATCCGCCCCGAGGCGATCGAGGAGCCACGCTACGAGGGGCTGCTGGTCAACGCGCCCGCGATCGTCGGTGACGCCCGACGGATCGCCAACGACTACACCCGGTACGCCGAGCAACTCCAGCGCATCGTCGGCAACGTCAGCCAGCTCTACACCACCGTCTCGGCGCTGCCGGTCTACGAGCCCGCCCCCGGCACGACCCGCGTACTGCACGTCTCCGACATGCACCTCAACCCGACCGGCTGGCAGCTCATCCGCACCGTCGTCGAACAGTTCGGCATCGACGTGGTGATCGACACCGGGGACATCACCGACTGGGGCTCCGAGCCGGAGGCCTCCTACGTGGGCTCGATCGGCCTGCTGAAGAAGCCGTACGTCTACATCCGGGGCAACCACGACTCGGGGCGGACCGCGGCGGCCGTGGCCCGCCAGCCGAACGCGATCGTGCTGAACAACACGACCACCACGGTCGCGGGGCTGACCATCGCCGGCGTCGGCGACCCGCGCTTCACGCCCGACAAGAACACCTCGCCGGCGGGCAGCGGGCTCACCAAACAGACCGCGGACCAGCTCATCGGCACCGGCGACCAGCTCGCGGCCACCGTACGCAGCTCGCCACGACCCGTGGACATCGCGTTGGTGCACGACCCGGCCTCGGCCGGCCCGCTCTCCGGCACCTGCCCGCTGGTGCTCGCCGGGCACACTCACGCCCGGCAGGTCTCGAAACTGCCGGAGGTACCCGGGCAGCAGCCCACCCAACTGATGGTGCAGGGTTCCACGGGCGGCGCCGGCCTGCGCGGCCTGGAGGGCGAGAAGCCCACCCCGCTGTCGATGAGCGTGCTCTACTTCGACCAGAACAAGCTGCTCCAGGCGTACGACGACATCACCGTCGGCGGAACCGGGCAGGCGCAGGTGAACCTGGAGCGGCACGTCGTGGAGGTCCCGAAGGCCGGCGCGCCCGTCCCGGTCACCCCCACACCGACCCGCTGACCCTGATCGCGCCGACCCGCTGGCCCGGGTCGCGCCGAACGCTGGCCCCGGTCGCGCCGACCCGCCGCGCCCTGACGCAGCCTGCCAGCACGCCGACGCCACCCACGCCGCCCCTGCCCTGACCGGCCCCTGCCCTGACCAGTCCCTGCCCTGCCCACGCCCTTGCCCTGCCCACGCCCTTGCCCTGCCCCGGCCTCTGCCCTGACCGGTCCCTGGTCCTGACCACACCCCTGCCCTGAGCCGGTCCCTGCCCTGACAGCTCAGCCCGTCACTCAGGAGCGGGCCAAGCCCCGCCGGGTCACCGTCACGGCCACGGCCGAGTCCTGGCCTGAGCGGCTGACCTGGTCGGTTGCCGCCGGCCTGAGGCCACCCGGCCTGAGGCCACCCGGCCTGAGGCCACCCGGCCTGAGGCCACCCGGCCTGAGGCCACCCGGCCCCGAGGACATCACCTTTAGTGACAACCTCCCTGACGAGCCGGCCTCCCGCTCCGACGCTTTGCTCTGCATCCACAGACGCACCAGTAACCAGGCGTAGTGACGTGCTGCCGGCCGCCGATCGACGGGACGGGCATCGCTGCTGGTCAGCGACATGGTGCGTCCGTGGATGCAGAGCAAAGGGCGCAAGTGGATATCGCCCCGCCCCACAGCTGCGGTCACATTCCGTAACACTAGGCGGCGGCTACTGTCGGTGACATAGGCGGCGCTCCTCGTCGGTTCTCGGCCGCCGTCCGGTAAGCGGGCAGCGGCCTTCGGCCCGAGGGCCGGGCGGGCCCGCGACCTTGTCGTAGCTCGAAGGCAGCCAGCCGACCCGACCGCCGGGCCGGTCCAGCTCGGTCTGCTCCGACCGCGGCCGGTCCAGCCCAGTCCGCTCCAACCCGACCCGACCGACCGGGCCGGGCCAGTCCGGCCGGGCCAGTCCGGCCGGGCCAGTCCGGCCGGGCCGGGCCAGTCCGGCCGGGCCGGGCCAGTCCGGCCGGGCCGGGCCGGCCAGGCGGCCGGGCCAGCCCGGTCCTGCTGTGGCTCGGGTCAGCGCAGGGACAGGGCCGCGAGGGCGGCGTTGACGATGCTGCCGGGCAGCAGGTCGTGCAGGTCGTACAGCTCGTGGACGCTGCCGGACTGGCCGAACTCGTCCACACCGAGTGGCACCGCCGGGGCGGCGAGCGCCGAACCGAGCCACGCCATGGCGTGCGAGGCGGCATCGTGCACTGTCACCACCGGCACCCGGTCGGCGAAGGCGGTACGCAGCGCGCCCGGCACGCTCGGCACGGTGGCCGTGCGTACGCCCTGGCGAAGGGTGCGCTGCCAGGCCCGGTAGAGCCGGTCCAGCGAGGTCACGTCGACGACGTGCGCGGCGATGCCCTCCTCGGCCAGTTCCGCGGCCGCCGCGAGCACCTCGGGCAGCACCGCGCCGGAGGCGGCGAGCTGCACCACCGGGGCGTCGGCCAGGTGCGGGTACGCCTCGTGGGCGTCGACCAGCCGGTACGCCCCGGCGACCACCTGCCGGCGCAGCACCGCGTCGCCGAGTCGGGCCCGGGCCGCCTCGAAGGGCGCCTGGTCGATCGGGCGGGTGCTGAGCCGGAAGTAGTATGCCCCGTCCTCGGCGGGAGCGGCCGTGGCCGACGGGGCCGCCCCGCCGGCGATCTGGCCCAGCGCGTCACAGAGCAACCAGTCCAGGGTGGCCGCGTACGCGGGTTCCAGGAACGTCACCCCGGGCAGTTCCAGACCCACCGAGGCGGTGATGGTCGACTGGTGGGCGCCGCCCTCCGGGGCGAGCGTGATGCCCGACGGGGTGCCGGCGACCACGAACCGGGAGCCGGAGTAGGTGCCGTAGAGGAACGCGTCCAGGCCACGCAGCACGAACGGGTCGTAGACCGTGCCGACCGGCAGCAGCGGCTGGGCCGACAGGTCCCAGGCGAGGCCGAGCTGGCCGAGCAGCAGGAACAGGTTCATCTCCGAGATGCCCAGCTCGATGTGCTGGCCGGCGGGGCTCTCCGTCCAGCGCAGCATCCGGTCCTCGGTCCAGTCACGCTGCTCGGTCGGCGCGAAGACGCCGGTCTTGTTGATGAACCCGGCCAGGTTGGTGGAGGTCGCCACGTCCGGCGCGGTGGTCACCAGGTAGCGGCCCACCTCGGGATTGCGGGCCAACTCGACCAGCACCCGACCGAAGACCTCCTGCGTCGAGATCGGCTTGTTGGCGCGTACCCGCGTGGTCTCCGGAACGGTGACGCCCAGCGCCCGCTCGCGGGGCGCGCGGGACAGCGCCTCCCGACGCTCGCCGGCCCGGATGCCGGCCGGGGACGCCGGGTCGAGGCGGTCCCACTCGGTCTCGCGCGTCAGGCCGCGCGCGGCGCGCAGCGCGTCGACCTGCTCGGTGGTGAGCAGCGCCGAGTGGTTGCGCGGATTGCCGGCGATCGGCAACCCCCACCCCTTCACGGTGTACGCGAAGATCACGCTGGGCCGGTCGGTGACCGCGTCGCACTGGGCGTACGCGTCGAGCATCGCCGCCATGTCGTGCCCGCCGAGGTCGGTGACCAGCGGCCCCAGCTCGTCGTCGCCGATGCCGGCGATGAACGCCTCAATCCCGTCGGGCGCGCCGTCGAGGAACTGCTTGCGCAGCGCCTCGCCGGTAAGCCCGAACAGCGACTGGTACTGCTCGTTGGGCATCGCGTCGATCCAGTCGCGCAGCGCCTCGCCACCCGGCCGGGCGTACGCCTCGGCGAGCCGGCGGCCGTACTTGACCTCGACCACGTGCCAGCCGGCGGCCTCGAACTGGCCCCGCCACTGGTTGATCCGCACCCCGGGCACCACCCGGTCCAGCGACTGCCGGTTGAAGTCGACCAGCCACGTCACGTTGCCCAGGCCCGTGGTGGCCGGGTCGGCGACCGCCTCCCAGATGTTCCCCTCGTCAAGCTCGGCGTCGCCGATCAGCGCGACGAACCGGGAGTGCGGGCGGGCACCGAAGTGCGCGTCGACATAGCGGCGGGTCGCGGCGGCGAACAGCGGGGCGGCCGCGCCGAGCCCGACGGAGCCGGTGGAGAAGTCCACCTCGTCCGGGTCCTTCGTCCGCGACGGGTACGACTGGAGCCCGCCTCGGGCGCGCAGCGTCGTCAGGTAGGAGCGGTCGAGGTTGCCCAGCAGGTACTGGATGGCGTGGAAGACCGGCGACGCGTGCGGCTTGACCGCCACCCGGTCCTCGGCGTCGAGGTGCGCGAACCACAGGGCCGTCATCGCGGTGACCAGCGAGGCGCTGGACGCCTGGTGCCCGCCCACCTTCACCCCGTCGCCGGTGTTCCGGTCGTGGTTGGCCGCGTCCACGATCCGGGTCGCGAGCCAGAGCACCCGCTGCTGGATCTCATCGAGGACTTCAAGGTCGGTACGGTTCACGGTCGACTCCAGTGCTCCGGCACGTCACCGTTGACGGCCGGTCGGGGGGCGGGCGGGCTGTGCGGGATGCACAGCCGCCGCGCACGGCGAACGCACGCGGCGGCTGTGGTGGAAGGAAGTGCCCTTCCTGACACGTCAGGCGCCTAGGCGCTCCAGGACCAGCTCGCGGACGGTCTTGGCGTCGGCCTGGCCACGGGTGGTCTTCATGACCGCGCCGACCAGCGCGCCGGCCGCGGCGACCTTGCCGCTGCGGATCTTGTCGGCGATGTCCGGGTTGGCGGCGATCGCCTCGTCGACGGCGGCGGTGAGCGCGCCCGTGTCGGAGACGACCTCCAGACCCCGGTTGGTCATGATCTCGGTCGGCGAGCCCTCGCCGGCCACCACGCCCTCCAGGACGGTACGGGCCAGCTTGTCGTTGAGCTTGCCGGAGTCGACCAGGCCCTGGAGCTCGGCGACCTGACCCGGGGTGGCCCCGATGTCGGCCAGTTCCACGCCGGTCTCGTTGGCCCGCCGGGACAGCTCACCCAGCCACCACTTCCGAGCGGCGGCCGGGGTGGCGCCGGCGGCGACCGTGGCCTCGATCAGCTCGACCGCGCCCGCGTTGAGCACGGACTGCATGTCCGCGTCGGACAGGCCCCACTGTTCCTGGAGCCGACGCCGGTGCAGCCGGGGCAGCTCCGGCAGGGCGGCCTTCAGCTCGGCGACCCAGGCGGTGTCCGGCGCCAACGGCACCAGGTCGGGCTCCGGGAAGTACCGGTAGTCGGTCGCGGTCTCCTTGGACCGGCCCGGCGTGGTGTCGCCGGTGTCCTCGTGGAAGTGCCGGGTCTCCTGGGTGATCCGGCCGCCCGCGTCGAGCACGGACGCCTGCCGGATGATCTCCGAGCGGACGGCCCGCTCGACCGACCGCAGCGAGTTGACGTTCTTGGTCTCCGTCCGGGTGCCCCACTCCTCGCCGGGCAGGTTGAGGGAGGTGTTCACGTCGCAGCGCAGCGACCCCTCCTCCATCCGCACGTCGGAGACGCCCAGCGAACGGATCACGTCGCGCAGCTCGGTGACGTACGCGCGGGCCACCTCGGGGGCCAGCGCTCCGGTGCCGGGGACCGGCTTGGTGACGATCTCCACCAGCGGGATGCCGGCCCGGTTGTAGTCGACCAGCGACTCGGTGGCGCCGTGGATGCGCCCGGTGGCGCCGCCGACGTGCAGCGTCTTGCCGGTGTCCTCCTCCAGGTGCACCCGCTCGATGCCGATGCGCACCAGCTCGCCGTTCACCTCGACGTCCAGGTAGCCCTCGAAGCACAACGGCTCGTCGTACTGGCTGATCTGGAAGTCCTTCGGCATGTCCGGGTAGAAGTAGTTCTTCCGTGCGAACCGGCACCACTCGGCGATCGAGCAGTTCAGCGCCAGGCCGATCCGGATGGTCGCCTCGATGGCGGCCCGGTTGGCGACCGGCAGCGAGCCGGGCAGGCCCAGGCAGACCGGGCAGACCCGGGTGTTCGGCTCGCCACCGAAGTCGGTCGGGCAACCGCAGAACATCTTGGTGTTCGTGCCCAGCTCGACGTGGGTCTCCAGGCCGATCACCGGTTCGTAGCGCGCGACGACCTCGTCGTACGCGGGCAGTGTCGTCGTCATCTGAGCTCCTGCCTCACAGTGCCGGTGGGGTGAAGGTGCCGACGACGCTCTCCAGCGCGGCGGCGACCCGGTACATCCGGTCGTCGGCCATCGTCGGGGCCATGATCTGGAAGCCGACCGGCAGCCCGTCGGAGAGCCCGCACGGCACCGAGATGCCCGGCCCGCCGTACAGGTTCGTCGGGATGGTGAACAGGTCGGCCAGATACATCTGGTAGGGGTCGGCGGTGCGCGCGCCGATCGGGAACGCCACGAACGGGGTGGTCGGCGAGATCAGCGCGTCGACCCGCTCGAACGCGGCGGTGAAGTCCCGGGTGATCAGCGTCCGGACCTTCTGCGCCTGACCGTAGTAGGCGTCGTAGTAGCCCGACGAGAGCGCATACGTGCCGAGCATGATCCGGCGCTTGACCTCGGCGCCGAAACCGGCCTCCCGGGTCAGCGACATGACCTCCTCCAACGACCGGTTGCCGTCGTCGCCGACCCGCAGGCCGAACCGGACACCGTCGAACCGGGCCAGGTTGGAGGAGCACTCGCTCGGGGCGATCAGGTAGTAGGCCGGCAGCGCGTACCCGAAGTGGGGGCAGGACACCTCGACGATCTCGGCGCCCAGCTTGGCCAGCGCGTCGACCGACTCGCGGAACGCCGCCATCACGCCCGGCTCGGCGCCCTCGCCGACGAACTCGCTGACGATGCCGAGCTTCACGCCCGTCAGGTCGCCGGTCGCGCCGAGCCTGGCGGCGGCCACCACGTCCGGCACGGGCTGTGGGATCGAGGTGGAGTCGCGCGGGTCGTGCCCGCCGATCACCTCGTGCAGCAGCGCCGCGTCCAGCACGGTACGGGCACAGGGGCCGGGGGTGTCCAGCGAGGAGGAGAACGCCACCAGGCCGTAGCGGGACGTGCCGCCGTAGGTGGGCTTGGCGCCGACGGTGCCGGTGACCGCGCCGGGCTGGCGGATCGAGCCGCCGGTGTCGGAACCGATCGCCAGCGGCGCCTCGTACGCGGCCAGCGCCGCGGCACTGCCGCCGCCCGAGCCACCGGGGATGCGGCTCAGGTCCCACGGGTTGTGCGTCGGCCCGTACGCCGAGTATTCCGTGGACGAGCCCATCGCGAACTCGTCCATGTTGGTCTTGCCGAGCATCACCGTGCCGGCGGCACGCAGCCGCTGCACGATCGTCGAGTCGTACGGCGGGCGCCAGCCCTCCAGGATCTTCGACCCGACGGTGGTCGGCACGCCCTTGGTGGTCAGCACGTCCTTCACGGCGACCGGCACGCCGGCCAGCGGGCCCAGTTCGTCGCCGGCGGCGCGGCGGGCGTCCACCTCGGCGGCGGCGGCGAGCGCGCCCTCGGAGTCGACGTGCAGGAACGCGTGCACCCGGTCGTCGACGGCGGCGATCCGGTCCAGGTGTGCGCGGGTGACCTCGACGGCGGAGGCCTCGCCGGTGGCGACGAGCCCCGCGATCTCCGTCGCGGTCAGTCTGGTCAGGTCACTCATGCCGCCGCCTCGCTTCGCTCACCGGCGCCCTGACCGACGAACACGCCGTGCCTGATGATTCGCTCGCTGCGCTCGCTCATGACGCCACATCCTCGTCCAGAATCCGCGGTACGCGGAACCGCTGCGCCTCGGCGTCGGGCGCGCCCGACAGTGCCTCCTGCGGGGTCAGCCCGGGCACCACGACGTCGTCCCGCAGGACGTTGGTCAGCGGCACCGAGTGCGACGTCGGCGGGATGTCCGCCGCGGTGACCTCGCCGACCTGCGCGACCGCCTGGAGGATCACGTCGAGCTGGCCGGCGAAGGTGTCCAGCTCCTCCTCCGTGACGGCGAGCCGCGACAGTCGCGCCAGGTGCGCGACCTCCTCGCGGGAGATGGCGGCCATCGGTGCCCCCTTCGTGACGGTGCTGTGGGTCGGACCGGTGTCGGCCGCGCGGCCGAGATGCGTGACGCGCGGTGACCGGAGCGAGTCTATTGTTCCGCCCCGGCGGCGCGTCCCCGACTCCCCCTCCCTGCGGCTCAGCGGGCGTGCCGGCGGGGAATCTCCGCGTCGGGGCTGGGCGTCGGGCGGACCGGCCGGTAGCGGGCGAGCCAGCCGACCAGTTCCTCGGCCGGCATCGGCCGGGCGTAGAACCAGCCCTGCGCCGCGTCGCAGCCCGCCGCGTACAGCATGCGCCAGGTGCGCTCGTCCTCGACGCCCTCGGCGACCACCCGCAGCCCGAGCGCCTTCGCCAACTCGATCGTCGACTTCACGATGGCCGCGTCGTCGGCGTCCTCGGCCATGCCCAGCACGAACGAGCGGTCGACCTTCACCTCGGACAGCGGCAGCCGCCGCAGGTGTTGGAGGGAGGAGTAGCCGGTGCCGAAGTCGTCCAGCGCGATGCCCACGCCGATCCGGTGCAGTCGGGTGATGGTGGCCAGCACCCGACGCGGGTCGGCCATCAGGGCGCCCTCGGTGATCTCCAGTTGCAGCCGCTGCGGCGGCACGCCGTACCGGACGAGCCGGTCGGCGATCCGGTCGGCGATCTCGCCGGTGTGCAGGTCCCGCACGCTGACGTTGAGCGCCGCCGGCAGGTCCATGCCCGCGGCCGACCACTTGGCGAGCTGTTCCACCACGTCGTCCACCACCCGGCGGGTGAGCAGCCGCATCACGGCGCTCTGCTCGGCGACCCGGATCAGCTCCTCCGGGTCCACCATCCCCCGGCGGGGATGCCACCAGCGCAGCAGCGCCTCCACCCCGACCACCTCGCCGGTCGCGATGGCGACCTGCGGCTGGTAGTACATGGTGATTGCGCCGGCGTCGACGTCCGGGCCGGTGTCCGCGCCGCGCAGCCCGGCCGCGTCGGGGCGGGCATCCGCTCGGTCCGCCGGGGCGCGGTCGCCGCCGCGATGTCCCGCGCCGTCGTCGGCGGGCGGACCCGGCCGGCGTACGACCGGGGTGCCCCGCCCGCCGGGGCGTCCGACGCCGTTGCGGCGGCCGGAAGCGTCGTCGCGGTCGGGATCCGTTCCCGGAGCGGCCACGGCCCGGCGGCGGGTCGGGTCGGCGGCGGTGACGATCCGGTTGATCAGCTCGTCGGTGTCCGGCGGTTCGGGCTGCTGCCGGCGGCGGCGCAGCCGCCGGCGGCCGGAGCCGGGGGCGGGTCCCACGACGTCGGCCGGGAGTTCCGCCCCGTCCCCGCCCCGCGCACCGCCGGCCCGTCCGTCGCCCGGCAGGTGGCGGCCCGGCGCCGCTGCCGCCGGTACGGCCACCGACCCGTCGCCCGGGACACCGTCACCGCCGACGCCCGCCACGGGCGGGTCGCCGGCCGGGCGGCCCGCCTCCAGCACCCGGCGCAGGTCCGCGAGCAGGGCGAGCCGCTCGGCGGAGTTGTGGTCGGACTCGGCCGCGTAGATCGCCACGGTGTCGTTGCGGTGCTTGGCGTCGTACATCGCCACGTCGGCGTGGCGCATGAGGGTCGCGAAGTCCTCGCCGTGCTCAGGGAAGAGCGCGATGCCGATCGAGCCGCCCACGTCGAGCGGCAGCCCGTCCAGCGACACCGGCTCGGCCAGCGCGCGGACCACCCGGCCGGCGAGCTCCCGGGCCTCGTCGACATCGGCCAGGCCGGTCGTCACGATGGCGAACTCGTCCCCGCCCAGCCGGGCGACCATGCCCTCGCCGACCACGCCCGTCAGCCGGGCGCTCACCTCGACCAGCAGTCGGTCCCCCACCGCGTGCCCGAGCGCGTCGTTGACGTTCTTGAACCGGTCGAGGTCGATCAGGAGCAACGCCAGCCGGGCACCGGGATCGCCGCGGGCCGCCCGTTCGGCGTGCAGGTGCACCTGCTCGCCGACCTCGGCCAGCAGCGCCTTGCGGTTGGGCAGGCCGGTGAGCGGGTCCAGGGAGGCGAGCTGCTGCTGCTCGACGCTGAGCCGGGCCATCCGGTAGACGGCGAACAGCGGCACCAGCACCAGGGGGATCAACGCCGCGCTGGCCCGTGCCGCCGCGACCAGCACCGGGGCGAGCAGCAGCAACGAGCCGGTGGAGAGCAGCTCGAAGCCCAGACCCTGCCGCAGGCTGGGCCACCACCGGTCGCCGAAGCGCAGCCGGACGGCCGCGCTGACCAGCGCGTAGTTGACGCCGAACCAGGCCGCTGTCGCGCCCCCCACCGCCAGCACGTCCGTCCCGCGCAGCTGGCCACCGTCGAAGATGCTCCCGGGCCCCAGCCAGGTGACCACGTACGCGGCGCCCAGGGCCCCGGCGTACTGGGCGGCGTTGAAGGCCGTCCGCCACGGGGCGTGGCCCAACCGCCAGCCGGAGACGACGACCGCCACCGCCTGCACCAGGACCGCCGGGCCGAACCCCCAGCCGAGCAGGATGGCGAAGGTGAAGCAGGTGGACGGGAAGACCGCGGAGGTCTGCCGGCGGCCGGGCGGGACGAACGGGCGCGCGTCACAGCCGACGGCCAGGGCCGCCATCACCCAGAACGCCACCGGCAGGCGCGGCAGCTCGGCCGGGAGGTCCAGCAGCGGGCGTACGCAGAGCGCCGCGGCCAGCGCGACCACCGACCAGACGAAGACGAAGAACGGGCGTGCCCGGCCAGGCGGAACGGAGTTTCGCGAGTCTGCGGCCTCCATCTCACCTCCCGAGGGCCTGGTCCACGGGGCGTGACCCGGTCGCACGCCGTGCCACCAATGAAACGCCCTGTGTGTCGCAATGCCCGGCACGACAGTCGCGAATCGGTCGTAGTCGTAATTAAGTTGGTATCTCGACCTACCCTGTCGGACCGGTGGACCGACGCCGTCGCCCCCGACCGGTCACTCCTCGGTGCGGGCGACCTCCCGGGCCGCGTCCGGGCCCGCGTCGAGCAGCACCCGGAAACCGTCCTCGTCCAGGATCGGCACCTTGAGGCCCGCCGCCTTGTCGGCCTTCGAGCCCGGATTCTCGCCCACCACGACGAAAGACGTCTTCTTGGAGACCGACCCGCTCACCTTGCCGCCCCGGCTCTGGATCGCCTCGGACGCCTGGTCGCGGCTGAAACCGGCCAGTGTGCCGGTCACCACGACGGTGAGCCCCTCCAGCGGGCGCGGCCCCTCGTCGACCGCCTCCTCGGCCATCCGTACGCCGGCCTCGCGCCACTTGCGGACCAACTCGCGGTGCCAGTCGACGGCGAACCACTCCCGGATGCTCGCCGCGATCGTCGGCCCGACGCCGTCGACGGAGGAGAGCTCGTCCTCGCTGGCCCGGTCGATCGCCTCGATGGAGCGGAAGTGCCGGGCGAGGGCCTGCGCGGCGGTGGGGCCGACGTGCCGGATGGACAGGCCCACCAGCACCCGCCACAGGTCGCGTTCCCTGGCCACGGCCAGGTTGTCCAGCAGCTTGGCGGCGTTGCTGCCGAGCGTGCCGTCCTTGTTGACGAAGAAGGGCGACCGGGCGAGCTGCTTCTCGTCCAACGAGAACAGGTCGCCCTCGTCGGTGATGACCTGGGCGTCGAGCAGCGCCGCCGCGCCCTTGTAGCCGAGCGCCTCGATGTCGAACACCTTGCGGCCGGCGAGGTGGAAGACCCGCTCCCGCAGCTGGCCGGGGCAGGTGCGCGAGTTGGGGCAGCGGATGTCGACGTCGCCCTCCTTCGCCGGGGCGAGCGGCGTGCCGCAGGCCGGGCAGGTGGTGGGCATGACGAACGGCCGGGCGTCGGCGGGGCGCAGGTCGACCACCGGGCCGAGCACCTCGGGAATCACGTCGCCGGCCTTGCGCAGCACCACGGTGTCGCCGATCAGGACGCCCTTGCGCTCGACCTCCCGGGCGTTGTGCAGGGTGGCGTACGCGACGGTGGACCCGGCCACCTTGACCGGCTGGAGCACGGCCCGCGGCGTGACCCGGCCGGTGCGCCCGACCTCGACGTCGATGTCGAGCAGTTTCGTGTTCACCTCCTCCGGGGGGTACTTGAAGGCGATCGCCCAACGGGGCGCCCGGCTGGTCGAGCCGAGCCGGCCCTGGATGGGGACCGGGTCGACCTTGACCACCACGCCGTCGATCTCGTGCTCGACGTCGTGCCGGTGCTCGGCGTAGTGGGCGATGTATTCGGCGACACCGGCCAGGTCGGGCACCACCGACCAGCGGTCGCTGGTCGGCAGCCCCCACGCCTTCAGCGCCGTGTAGGACTCGGACTGGGTCGTCGGCTGGAAGCCGCGGCGGGCGCCGATGCCGTGCACCACCAGCCGCAGCGGCCGGGACGCGGTGATCCGCGGATCCTTCTGGCGCAGGCTGCCGGCGGCGGCGTTGCGCGGGTTGGCGAACGGCGGCTTGCCCTGCTCGACCAGCCCGGCGTTGAGGTCGGCGAAGGCCGCCACCGGGAAGTAGATCTCGCCGCGCACCTCGACGAACTCCGGCACGTCGGGGAACTCGGCCGACGTGGTGAGCTGGCCCGGCACGTCGCGGATGCTGCGCACGTTGGCGGTGACGTCCTCACCGGTGCGGCCGTCGCCGCGCGTCGCCGCCCGGACCAGCCGCCCGCGCTCGTAGGTGAGGTTGATGGCGAGCCCGTCGACCTTCAGCTCGCAGAGGTAGGGAACCGGCCCGCCCGCGTCCCGCTCGACCCGCTCGGCCCAGGCCGCCAGCTCCTCGTCGGCGAAGGCGTTGTCGAGGGAGAACATCCGCTCGGCGTGGGCGACCGGGGTGAAGTCGGTGGAGAAGGTGCCGCCGACCCGCTGGGTCGGTGACTCCGGGGTGCGCAGCGCCGGAAACCGTTCCTCCAGCGCCTCCAGCTCGCGCAACTGCCGGTCGAACTCGGCGTCGGAGATGGTCGGCGCGTCCAGCACGTAGTAGCGGTACTGGTGTTCCGTCAACTCCTGGCTGAGCGTGGCGTGCCGTTCCCGGGCATCGGGGGTCGGCTCGGCGCCGGCCGCCGCCTCCTGTGCCGGAGTGACCTGCTGGGGAATGGCTTCCTCGGACACCGTGCGACCTCCCGTGATTCCACTGTCCCGGAACCGTATCGGGCCGGTGGGACAATCCGCCGGCCACCCGCCGCGCCCGAGCGGCGAGAGGGCCGCCGACGTGCGAGGATCGCCGGACGGCGGGGCCGCGCGGGCAGGTCCGCTTCCCCGTCGAACCCGCGGCGTCCGCGCCGCGCCCACTGACGAGGCGGGGGTACGGATGCCGGAGTGGCTGCTCTGGGCGGCGGCGATCGTGCTGGCCGTGGCCGCCGGCTGGGCGTGGAACGAGCGCCGGGCGGGCGACCGGCGACGGGACGACCGTGACGCCGGACCGCGTCCACGCCGGCGGCCGGGGACCCGGCCCGGCCGTAGGACGCCGCCGGGCGGTCCCGGCCGATCCACCGCGCCGCCCCGACCGCGTACCGCCGAACGTTCCCCCGCCGGGGCGCCGCGTCCCGGCGAGATCTGGTGGGCCGACGTCCCGTACGCGGACGGCAGCGGCTCGAAGGTGCGACCCTGCCTGGTGCTGCGCGCCGACAGCGGGGGCGCCGACGTCCTGAAGATCACCAGTCAGGACAAGAGCGCCCGGGACGACCATGTGCGCATCCCGACCCGGGAGTGGGACCCCGACGCCGACCACGACAGCTTCGTGGACCTGGCCGAGCCGGCGCACGTCCCGCTGGCCGGCTTCTCCCGCCACGCCGGCGCCTGCGACCCCGCCCTGTGGCGCCGCATCCGCCGCCTCCCCCACCTCCCCGGCGCCTGACCCGCCGCCCTGCCTCTGGCCAGCCGGCCCGCCTGGCTCAGGTGGATCAGTCCCAGGCCTGGGCGAGGGTGGTGAGCTGGTCGGCGTACTCGATGCGGGTGGCCCACGCGGCGGGCCAGGCCGCCATGCCCCCCGCGGTGCCGACGAACGCGCCGGCCAGGGCGGCGATCGAGTCGGAGTCGCCGGCGGTGGTGGCGCCCCGGGCCAGCGCGGCCACCGGGTCGTCGGCGTGCCGGATCGCGCAGTACAGGGCGGTGGCCAGCGCCTCCTCGGCGATCCATCCCTCACCGGTGTGCCGGCACGGGTCGCCCCCGTCGTCGGGGCCGGCGAGAGCGGCGTCGAGGCGGCCGAGGACCGCGAGGCACTCGTCCCAGCCCCGGGCGACGAAGTCCTCCGGCGTGTCCACGCCGGGGCGCTGCCACAGGTCGCCGAGCCAGTCGGCGCGGTAGACCCGTCGCTGGTCGCGGGCCCGGTCGGTGAGCAGCCGGGGCAGCTCCGCCAGGGCCGCCCCGTCGCGCAGCAGCCGCACCGCGTACGCGGTCAGCTCGCTGGCCGCGAGGCCCGTCGGGTGCCCGTGGGTCAGCCCCGCCTGGAGCTGGGCCAGCCCGGCGAGGGTGTCCAGGTCGACGTCGACCAGGCCGACCGGGGTGACCCGCATGTTGGCCCCGCAGCCCTTCGAGCCGGCGATCGTCGCCTCCTGCCAACGCACCCCGCGCCCGAGTTCCGCGCAGGCGCGCAGGCAGGTCATGCCCGGCGCCCGGTTGTTCTCCGGGCTGGCCGCCCAGTCGAGGAAGCGCCCCCGCAGCAGCGGCTCGACCGCCTCCGGCGTGAGCGTCGGCGCCTCGTGCAGCGCCCAGCCGACGGCCAGCGCCATCTGCGTGTCGTCGGTCACCAGCGCCGGGTCGCCGACGAGGTCGCGGGGGCCGTCCGGCCCGTAGCGGCGAACGATCTCGGCGACCGTGAGGAACTCGGTCGGCTTGCCCAGCGCGTCACCGTAGGCGAGGCCGAAGAGGGAGCCGGCGGCCCGCCGGAGCGAGGTGTCGATCATTCCCGTGATCATGCCGCCCGCCCGCAACCCGCACCAGCCGGCGGCGCTCGCCCGGGACTTCGGGAGGATCGCCCCGCGTGCCGAGATGGCGGCGGCGGTGCCGGCATGAGCGGTCGGCTCAGTCGGCGAAGACCAGGCAGAACGGGTGACCGGCCGGATCGGCGTAGACCCGGAAGCCGTCGCCCTCGCCGGGCAGCCGTCGGGCGCCGAGCTTCAGCACCCGGCTCTCGGCCGTCTCCACGTCCGTCACCTGCACGTCCAGGTGGAACTGCTGGGGGCGCTCCGGATCGGGCCAGGCCGACGGGAAACCTCACTCCTCGGCGAGCCGCCGCCCCGCGTCCCGGCAGGCGGCGAGCACCGCGCGCGCGTACTGCCCGGTGGCGTTGGCGAGGCCGCAGGCCGGGGTCACCACGACCTGCTCGGCGAGCTGCCGGCGCGGGAACCCGAGGCGGTCCCAGAGCTGGCGTACCCGGTCGGCGACCTGCGCCGAGGTCGGCGCGCGACCGGCGGTCGACGGCCCGGTGGGCACGGCGCCGGCCAGCAGCCCGAGCCCGGCGTCGAGTGCCTCGCCCAGCGGGTCCAGGTCGGTGACGAAGCCGAGGTCGAGGGCCACGCCGACGGCACCGGTCGAGCGGATCAGCTCCAGCGGCACGTCCGGCGCGCAGCAGTGCACCACGGTCGGCACCCCGGCCGCCTCCACGACCGTGCGCAGCAGTGAGGTGGCGTCGCCCGGCTCCACGGCCCGGTACGCGCCGAGCCCGCTCTCGGTGGGCACCCGCCCGGCGAGCACCGTCGGCAGCGACGGCTCGTCGAGCTGGAGCAGCACGGTGGCGTGCGGCAGCCGGCGGGCGACCGCCGCGACGTGCCCGCGCAGCCCCTCGGCGAGCGAGCCGGTGAGGTCCCGGACCGCGCCGGGATCACGCAGCATCCGGCCGCCGATCGGCAACTCCAGGGACGCGGCCAGGGTCAACGGGCCGCCGGCCTGGATCTTGACCGGCCCCGCGTACTCCTCGGCCTGCTCGGCGAGCTGGTCGAGGTCGCGTTCCATCAGGTCCCGGGCGCGGCGCAGGTCCCGTCCGGGACGCGGCGCGACCCGCCAGCGGGCGGCGTACAGCTCCACCGGCAGCTCGACCAGCAGGCCGGCGGTCCGGCCGATCAGGTCGGCGCCGGGGCCCCGGGCCGGCAGCTCCGGCAGGTGGGGCAGCGCGGGAAGCTCACCGAGGACGATCCGCTGCGCCTCGGCGATATCGGTGCCGGGCAGCGAACCGATGCCGGTCGCCGCGCCGGCCGGCCACGGCCACACCTGATCTGTCACCGCCGAAGACTATCCGGTACGCGGACCGCAGCCTCCGGACGCCCGCAGCCGGCCAGCGGTCGACGGTCGGTGGCCGTCGGCTGGCTGGCCGCGCGGCCGGGCGGTCAGCGGTCGACGGTCGGTGGCCGCACGATCGGCGGTGCCCGCTCCGGTCGGGGCGGCGTCGCCGGTCAGCCGGCGATGGTGGCGGAGCCGAGCACGACGTCGCCGGCCGGGTCCGGCCGGTACGCCACGATCGCCTGGCCGGCGGCGACCCCGCGGACGGGGCGACGCAGCTCGGCGCGCAGACCGTCGGCCGTCAGCTCGACCGTCGCCGGCACCACGTCCCCGTGCGCCCGCAGTTGCACCTCGCACTCCAGGGGCACGTCGGGGCGCGGGCCGCCCGTCCACACCGGACGCTCGGCACGCACCCGGGAGACCTCCAGCGCCTCGGCCGGGCCCACCGTCACCGTGTTGGTCTTCGGCGTGATGGACAGCACGTAGCGCGGCCGGCCGTCCGGCGCCGGACGGTCCAGGTGCAGGCCGCGCCGCTGCCCGACCGTGTACGCGTACGCGCCGCCGTGGCTGCCCACGACGGCGCCGGTGGCCGCGTCCACCACGTCGCCGGGGGCCTCGCCGAGCTGCCGGGCGAGGAAGCCGCGGGTGTCCCCGTCAGCGATGAAGCAGATGTCGTGCGAGTCCGGCTTGTCGGCCACCGCCAGCCCCCGCCGGGCGGCCTCCTCGCGGACCTGCGCCTTCGTCGAGCCGCCGAGCGGGAAGATCGACCGGTCCAGCTGTTCGCGGGTGAGCACCGCCAGCACGTACGACTGGTCCTTGGGCAGGTCCACGCTGCGACGCAACAGGCCGTCCGCGCCGAGCCGGGCGTGGTGGCCGGTGACGACGGCGTCGAAGCCCAGGGCCACGGCCCGGTCCAGCACCGCGGCAAACTTGATCTTCTCGTTGCAGCGCAGGCAGGGATTGGGCGTACGACCGGCCGCGTACTCCGCGACGAAGTCGTCCACCACGTCGGCGTGGAAGCGGTCGGCCATGTCCCACACGTAGAACGGGATGCCGATCACGTCGGCGGCCCGCCGGGCGTCCCGGGAGTCCTCCAGCGTGCAGCAGCCGCGCGCGCCCGTGCGGTAGGTCTGCGGATTGCGGGCCAGCGCCAGGTGCACGCCGGTCACGTCGTGCCCCGCCTCCACGGCTCGCGCCGCCGCGACCGCCGAGTCGACCCCGCCCGACATCGCCGCCAACACCCTCACCGGCCCACCCCCTTCACTCCACCGAGCCTATCCCCGCCCCCACCCACCCCTCCCGCTCCCCACCCTGCCTCCCACCCGCCCCTGCCCCACGCCCTGCCCTCCCGCCCTCGGCCCCACGCCCCTGGCCCTACCCTCGGCCCCTCGACCCCTCGACCCCTCGGCCCCTGGGCGGCCCCTGGCCCCTCGGCCCCTCGGCCCCTCGCGATCTTGCACTTGCGGCCCGGGCAAAAGGTGCAAATTGCGCGAACGAGGGGCGGCAAGTGCAAGATCGCGGGCACCCCCGGCGCCAGGGCGACGCGGGGCGGGACAGGCGGAGCGCGGGCACTCCCAGCGCGCAGACGAGGCAGGGCGGGACAGGCGGAGCGCGGGCACTCCCAGCGCGCAGGCAAGGCGGGGCGGGAGGGGCGGGCGAAGCTCGGGCACTCCCGAGGCGCGGGCGGGTGCGGGCGGGCACGAGTTGCGGGGTCCGCCGCGAGAGCGGGCGGGACGGAGCGCGGGCGAGACGGAGCGCAGGCGGGACGGAAGTGTGGGTGGGGGTGGGGGGTGTCGGCAGAGACCGGGGGCAGGGACAGGGGTGGGGCGTCAGCGGGGGGTGTGGCGGGCGGCGGCGCGGCGGGCGCGTTCGACGGCGGCCGGGAGGGCGGCGATCAGGGCGTCGACGTCGGCGGGGGTGCTGGTGTGGCCGAGGGTGAAGCGCAGCGAGGAGCGGGCGCGGTCGTCGTCGGCGCCCATCGCGATCAGTACGTGTGAGGGCTGGGCCACGCCGGCGGAGCAGGCCGAGCCGGTCGAGCAGGCGATGCCCTGGGCGTCCAGCAGGAGCAGCAGCGCGTCGCCCTCGCAGCCGGGGAAGGAGAAGTGCGCGTTGCCCGGCAGCCGGTCGGTCGGGTCGCCGTTGAAGACGACCTCGGGCACCGCGTGCCGTACCCGCTCGACCAGGTCGTCGCGGAGCGCGGCGATGCGGGCCGCGTACTCCTGCTGGCCCTTGACCGCCGCCTCGACGGCGACCGCGAAGGCCACGATGCCGGCGGTGTCGAGTGTGCCGGAGCGCACGTCGCGTTCCTGGCCGCCGCCGTGCAGCAGCGGGGTGGCCGACACGTCGCGGGCGAGCAGCAGGGCGCCCACGCCGGTGGGCCCGCCGAGCTTGTGCCCGGTGACGGTCAGTGCGGCGATCCCGTCGGCCGAGAAGTCGACCGGGACCTGCCCGACGGCCTGGATCGCGTCGGTGTGGAACGGCACCCCGTACTCGGCGGCGACCGCGGCCAGCTCGGCGACGGGCTGCACGGTGCCGACCTCGTTGTTGGCCCACATCGTGGTCACCACCGCGACCCGGTCGCCCTGGGCGGCCAGCTCGGCGCGCAGCTCGTCCGGACTGAGCCGGCCGGTGGCGTCGACGGAAAGCCAACCCACCCCGGCCCCCTCGTGGTCGACCAGCCAGTCCACCGCGTCGAGCACCGCGTGGTGTTCGACGGCGCTGGAGACGACCCGGTCCCGCCGGGGGTCGGCGGACCGGCGGGCCCAGAAGATGCCCTTCACCGCGAGGTTGTCGCTCTCGGTCCCGCCGCCGGTGAAGACGACCTCGGAGGGCCGGGCGCCCAGCGCGGCGGCCACCCGTTCCCGCGACTCCTCCACCCGCCGCAGGGCACGGCGGCCCGCCGCGTGCAGTGAGGACGCGTTGCCGACCTCGCGGGCGGCGGCGACGTACGCCTCCAGTGCCTCGTCGAGCATCGGAGTGGTCGCCGCGTGATCCAGGTAAGCCATCGCGTTCAGCCTACGACCGGCGCCGGACCCACCGGAGGCCGGAGTACGCCGTGCGGCGCCGGACGCCGACGGCGGAGCCCGGATGTTCGGCAACGACCGGCTGCGACTGGACGCGTGGCGAATCTCCCGGACGATCCGGGGTACTACGAGGTCTGGCCCAGCATCCCGCGGGACATGGTCGAGGGGCACCCTGACGGGCTGATCGGCGGGCCGGCTCAGCTCCCCGGCCCGCCGATCAGCTCCCCTGCCCTCCGACCCGCCGGGCGGCTCCCCTGCACCCCGGAACACCGGGCAACTCGCGGCGCCGGCCGGGCAGCGAAGCCCAGCCGGCGGCTCAGCCCAGCCGGCGGCCGAACCAGCCGAACCGTTTGTCGAGCGCGACGATGGCGGAGACCACGACGGCGATGCCGAGGATCCGCAGCCACGTCTGCCCATCGATGGGCGCCGTGCGGAACAGGTCGTTCATGACCGGCAGATAGGTCAGGGCGAGCTGGGCGAGGGCCTGCACCAGCACCCCGACGATCAGCCAGCGGTTGCTGAACAGGCCCAGGCGCCACGGTGAGCGGGTCAGGGAGCGGCAGCTGAACAGGTAGAACGCCATCACGGTGACGAAGAGGTTCACCGCGGCGGTCCGCGCCTGCGCCAGTTCGGCCCCGCCGGAGCGCTCCCACTCGAACAGCCACCAGGCGCCCACCACCAGCAGCGCCGAGACGAGCAGGACCCGGACCACCAGCGCGACGGTCAGCAGGGGCTGAGCGGGGTCGCGGGGTGGCCGGTCCATGATCCCAGGCTCCTTCGGCTCGAAGGCGAGCGTCAGGCCGAGGAACACCGCCGTGGTCATGTTGATCCAGAGGATCTGGCTCGGCAGGATCGGCAGCGCCGAGCCGAGCACGATCGCGACGAGGATGACCAGTCCCTCCGCCGCGTTGGTGGGCAGCGTCCAGGTGATGAACTTGGTCAGGTTGGCGAAGACGCCACGCCCCTCCGAGACGGCCGACTCGATGGTGGCGAAGTCGTCGTCGGTGAGCACGACGTCGGCGGCCTCCTTGGCCACCTCGGTGCCACTGCGGCCCATGGCCACCCCGATGTTGGCCTGGCGCAACGCGGGGGCGTCGTTGACCCCGTCGCCGGTCATCGCGACCACCTGGCCGTCGGCCTGCAACGCCTCCACCAGCCGCAGTTTCTGCTCGGGCGAGACCCGGGCGAACACCGACGCCTGCCGTACCGCCGCGGGCAGTTCCCCGGTGGGCAGCGTCGCCAGGTCGGTGCCGGTCAGCACGTCGCCCGGGCCGGGCGCGGCACGCAGCAGCCCGACGCGACGCGCGATGGCACTGGCGGTGGCCAGGTGGTCCCCCGTGATCATCTTCACCTCGATCCCCGCCCGGTGGCAGGACTCGACGGCCGCCGCCGCGGCGGCCCGGGGCGGGTCGAGCATCGCGTGCAGCCCGGTGAAGACCAGGTCGCCGGCCAGTTCCTCCTCCACGAGCCCGTCCGTCGGCCCGACCGGCCGCATCGCGGTGGCGAGCACGCGCAGCCCCTCGGTGGCCAGCTCGTGGGCGGCGGCCAGTACGGCCGGCGCGTCGAGCGGTCCCGTCGAGCCGTCCGGGCGCAACGCCGACCCGGACCACTCGACCACCCGCTCCACCGCCCCCTTGACGAGCACCACCCGCCCGCCGTCGGGCCGGTCGTGCAGGGTCGCCATGAACTGTCGCTCCGACGTGAACGGGACGGCGGCCACCCGGGGCAGCTCGGCGGCGACCTCGTGCGCGTGCAGCCCCACCTTGGCGCCGGCCACCAGCATCGCCCCCTCGGTGGGGTCCCCCAGCACGACCCAGCGGCCGTCCTGCTCGTCCAGCCGGGCGTCGTTGCACCCCACGCCGGCCAGCAGCGACCAGCGCAGCGGGCCCTCCCCGGTCGGGGCCGGGCCGCCCCCGGAGTCCCGGATCTCGCCGGTCGGGACGTATCCGGTCCCCGTCACCTCGTAGCGGCCCTGCGGCGTCCAGAGCACCTGCACCGTCATCTGGTTCTCGGTGAGGGTGCCGGTCTTGTCGGTGCAGATCACCGTGGTGCTGCCCAGCGTCTCCACCGCCGGCAGCCGCCGGATCACCGCCCGGCGGCGGGCCATCCGGGACACGCCGATCGCCAGGGTGACCGTCACGGCGGCGGGCAGCCCCTCGGGGATCGCGCCCACGGCCAGCGCCACGGCGGCGGTGAACGTCTCCCCGGCGTTCTGTCCCCGTACCACGCCGACGGCGAAGGTCACCGCGGCGAGGAGCAGGATCGCCACGGTGAGCAGCCGGCTGAACCGGGCGAGCTTCACCGTCAGCGGCGTGTCCAGCACCTCCGCGCCGCCGACCAGGCGGTGGATCCGGCCCAGTTCCGTCTCCGCCCCGGTGGCCACCGCGACGCCGACCGCCGTGCCGCTGGTGAGCAGGGTGCCGGAGTAGAGCAGGTTGCGGCGGTCGGCCACCGGCGTCTCGACCGGCACGACCACCTCGTCCTTGCGTACGGGCAGTGATTCCCCGGTCAGCGCCGACTCGTCGGCCCGCAGCTCGGCGGCGCGCACCAGCCGCAGGTCGGCGGGCACCTTCTCCCCCGCCTCCATCAGCACCAGGTCCCCGGGGACCACGACGTCCGACGGCACCTGGCGCTGCCGGCCGGCACGCAGCACCCGCGCCTGCGTACGCACCATCGCCCGCAGCGCGTCGAGGGCCGCCTCGGCCCGGGACTCCTGGAGGAAGCCGACGACGGCGTTGACGAGCACCACCCCGAAGATCACCGCCGAGTCGACGTACTCGGCGAGCAGCAGGGTGACCACGCCGGCGGCGACCAGCACGTAGATCAGCGGGTTCTGGAACTGCCGCAGCAGGCGGCGCAGGGTCCCGCCGCCGGCCGCGCTGGGCAGCACGTTCGGCCCGTACCGCGTCAGCCGGGCCGCCGCCTCCTCGTCGGTCAGCCCGTGCTCGGTGTCGGTCCCGAGCAACAGCACGACCTCGTGCACGGCGAGCGCGTGGTGATCGCCCTCGGGCTTCTCCGGCATCGACACACTCCTGTTCCGCACGGGACGACCGCGCTCGGATGCCCCGGGAGAGCGTCTTCATCGTCGCAGGCGGACGCGGCTCCCCGGGCCGTTCCGGGCGGCGACCCGGAACGGCGAGAGCCGGGAACCATGTCGCGGTTCCCGGCTCTCGCTCGGACGAGGGTCAGTTCACTTGCGCTTGCGGATCTCGTCTGCGGCCTGCGGGACGATCTTGAACAGGTCGCCCACCACACCGAAGTCAGCCAACTCGAAGATCGGCGCCTCACCGTCCTTGTTGACCGCGACGATGGTCTTCGAGGTCTGCATACCGGCCCGGTGCTGAATCGCACCCGAAATACCGAGCGCGATGTAGAGCTGCGGGGAGACCGTCTTACCGGTCTGACCCACCTGGAACTGGTGCGGGTAGTAGCCGGAGTCGACAGCCGCACGCGACGCGCCGACCGCACCACCGAGCAGGTCCGCCAACTCCTCGACCAGCTTGAAGTTGTCGGCGTTACCCACGCCACGACCACCGGAGACGACCACGCCGGCCTCGGTCAACTCCGGACGGGAACCCTTCTGCTCGGCGACCCGCTCCACAACCCTGGCCAACTTGTCGGAGTCCGTCACCGCGACGGTGAGCTGCTCGACAGCCGGGGTCGCCGCCGCCGGCGTCGGGTTGACCGAGTTCGGCCGGACAGTGACCAACGGCAGACCACGGGTGACCCTGGACGTGACGATCGCGGAACCGGCGAAAGCCACCTGCGTGGCGGTGCCGTCGGAGTCCAGACCGACCACATCGGTCAGGATCCCATTGTCCAACTTGACGGCCAGCCGGGCCGCGATCTCCTTGCCCTCCTGCGACGACGCCAACAACACCGCCGCCGGCTGCACCCGCGTCACCAGTTCGGCCAGCACGCTCGCCTTCGGGGCCACCAGGTAGCCGTCGATCTCCTCACTCTCGGCCGCGTAAACCTTCTCCGCACCGTACTCACCCAACCTGGCACTCAACGCCTCGACAGCGCCGGGACCACCAAGCACCACCGCACTCACAGTGCCCAACCCGCGGGCGAGGGTGAGCATCTCCAGAGTGACCTTCTTGACGCCGAACTCCCGGGTGGCTTCGACGACGACGAGAACCTCAGACATGTCCAGACCCCTCACACGAACTTCTCGGCAGCGAGGAACTCGACCAGCTTCACGCCGCCATCGCCCTCATCGGTGACCTTCGCCCCACCAGAACGCGGCGGACGCCTGGAGTGCTCCAACACAGCGCTGGACGCCCCCTCGAAACCCACCTCGCCCGCAGCCACACCCAGATCAGCCAGCGACAGCGTCTGCACCGGCTTCTTCTTCGCCGCCATGATGCCCTTGAACGACGGATAACGCGGCTCATTGATCGTGTCCCACACGGAAACCACCGCAGGAGCGGTGGCAGTGACCACCTCGTAGCCCTCCTCCGTCTGCCGCTCCACCGTCAGCGTCGCACCGTCGACGGTCAGCTTGCGGGCACCGGTCAACGCCGCCACACCCAACCGCTCCGCAATCATGTGCGGAATCACCTGCACCCGACCGTCGGTCGACTCCGTGCCGCACAACACCAGATCGGCGTTGAGCTGACCGAGCGCCGCCGCGAGCACCTTCGACGTCGCCACCGCACACGACCCGTGCAAAGCGTCGTCCACCACATGCACCGCCTTGTCCGGACCCATGGACAGCGCCTTACGAATCGACTCCGACGCCCCCTGCGGACCCATCGTCAGCACCGTCACCTCACCCCCGTGCGCCTCCTTGATCTTCAACGCCTCCTCGATGGCATACTCATCCATCTCATTGATGACGTTGCTCGCCGAACCGCGGTCAACCGTGTTGTCGTCAATACGCAGGCTGCGGTCCGCGCCCGAATCAGGCACCTGCTTGACGAGTACGACAATGTTCATCGCGCTTCGACGACCCTCCTGTTGGTGTTGCGATCGCTCGCCCGGTCTGGGGCGCAGCCTCGCGCGTCCGTTGACACCGGTCAACCACGCGGTGCTGTGCAGTTGCCCACGCCGCAATGTTACCTGCCAGTAGCATTACCCTCGGGCGACCTCAGGGTGACACAGGTCACCGACGGCCTCGGCGGCGGGTAATCTGACGAACCGGGAGGTGTCCGAAATGCCAGAAAACGCCATCATTGGCGGTAACGACGTCCTGCGGCGCCTCTGCCGCCGGACGCGACCCGAGGCGTACCGGTGCGCCTGCGGCCGGGTCCGCGACCGGTGCGTCCAGGCCGCCGTCCGGGCGCTCTGGTCACCGTCCCGGCGCAGCCACGCCGGGTCCGGCGACACGCCCGGCGTCGCCGCGTCGCGAGACGAAGGCGGCCACCGCCGGCACGAGGCCGCCGGACCGGTTCAGGCGGGCTGATCCAACGCGCCCCTGATCCGCTCGATGACCGCCGCCTCGGCCGGGGCCACGCCCCGGTGCGCGTTGGCCACCCGCTCGGCCGCGGACAGCACCACCTCGCGGTAGCCCGCCACGTCCTGCGGCGACTTCTCGCGCAGGATCTCCACGGCCCGGCCCAGCGCCGGCAGCACCACCGACTCGATCTCCAGAGCCGAGTCCCGGGGCAGCTTCGGCAACGGGCCGCTGGTCAGCGCCTCCTTCACCACCCCGCTGCTGTCGGCCATCGCCCCGGAGGCGGCGAAGCTCTCCCGGAACAGGGCGAGCATCCCCGGGTCCGCGTTGGCCACCAGGAACACCGCCCCGAACGCGCCCGTCTTGAGGGTCAGCCGCTCCTCGGCCGTCAACCGCTGTTCCATGATCACGGAGTGTAGACGTACGGGGTGGTGGTCGTGACCGCGACGAGACCGAGCCGCTCCAGGATCGGCCGGCTGTCGTCGGACGCGTCGACCTGGAGCAGCGTCCGGCCGCGCTGGGCCGCCAGCCGGGCCCGGTGGGAGACCAGCGCCCGGTAGATGCCCCGGCGGCGCCACGGCGCGAGCGTCGAGCCGCCCCAGAGCGTGGCGAACCCCGTCTCCGGCACGTAGCGCACCCAGCCCGCGCTCACCACCTCGTCGCCCGCCTCGGCCACCACCACCGTGATCGACTGCGGGTCGGCGGCGATCTCCTTCTCCAGGCCGGGGGCCAGGTGGCTGCGGTCGGCGTTCCAGACCGCCTCCTCCATCGCCGCGATCCGGTCCAGGTCCGCGCGGGCGGTCACCTCACGCAGGCGTACGCCCTCGGGAACGACCGGGAGCGCGGCGGCGAGCGGCGCGACCGGCCCGATCACGACGGTCTCCCGCTCCGCCGGCACGAATCCCGCCGCGCGCAGTCGGTCCGGCAGGTCCGCCGGCTCGTCGTGGCCGTGCAGCTTCCACTCCACCGGCTCACCACGCCCCCGGAAGAACGCCACCTGCCGGGCGATCAGATCGTCCAGCGCCGTGCCCGTCAGCCCGTCGAGGTCGCGGTAGCCGAGGAAGCCGCCGTGGTCGAGGCCGAGAAAGCGGATCAGCGGGCCGTCCCGTTCCACCGTCACACCGGCAGGCAACGGGTCGGGCACGAGCGCCCGCAACTGGTTGTCGTACGTGTTCCGCAGCGTCGTCACGTCAAGATCCGTCACTGCTCCAGGCTACGACCGGACGGAAGCGGATAATAGGCACGTGTGGCAGGCGATCAGGCGATGGTTCGACCCGCGCGAACTGCGCTCGGTCGGCAGCACCCCCGACTACCGCTTCTCGCTGGCCAACGAGCGGACCTTCCTGGCCTGGCTGCGTACCGGGTTGGCGCTGGTCGCGGGTGGGCTGGCCGCCGCGCAGTTCCTGCCGCCGCTGCCGCTGGCACACCTGCGCGAGGTGATCGCCATCGCACTGCTGCTGCTCGGCGGCACGGTCGCCGTCCGGGCGGTCGACCACTGGGCGCGTACGGAGCGGGCCATCCGGCTCGGCGAGGAGCTGCCCGCCTCCCGTTTTCCGGCCGTGCTCGCCCTCGCCGTCGGCCTGGGCGCGCTGCTGCTGGTGGCAGCGGTACTGGTCCGGGCGGTCCGCGGCCCGTGAGCCACGGGACGGAGCCGCCACGGCGGGACCGGCCGGCGCGCGACCCCGGGCTGCAACCCGAGCGGACCCGGCTGGCCTGGCGGCGTACGGCGCTGGCGCTCACCGTGATCATGGTGCTGACCGTGCGGCTCGCGCTCACCGGCCCACCCGCCGGCGGGACGCTCGGCGCGCTGGTCGCCGGGGCCGCCGTGCTGGGCTGGGGCGCGGCACTGACGGTCTGCTGGCGGCGGGCCACCGGCACCGGTCCGGCCCCCGGCTACGGGCGGTCACTGCCCCTGGTCGCCCTCGCCACCGCCGGTTTCGCGCTGCTCGGCACCCTACTGGCGGCGCGCGGACTGGGTTGACGCAAGCCGGTGCGCCATGATTGACGTATGGCCCGGCTCTACGTCCTCCTCTTCGTCGTGCAGATCGTCCTCGCCGTCTGCGCGCTGATCAGCTGCCTCTCCGCCGAGGAGGGCGACATCAAAGCCCTACCCCGGATCGCCTGGGTGCTGATCATCCTGTTCTTCCCGCTGCTCGGCTCCCTCGCCTGGTTCGCCGCGGGGCGCGAACGCACCGTCGGGGGGCCCGCCGGCGCAACGCCGAAGGGCCGCATCCTGCCGGCCCGGGAGCGGCCCCGCCCGGTCGCCCCCGACGACGATCCCGAGTTCCTCCGCTCGCTCTCCGAGCGCTCCCGCCGCGAGGACCAGGAACTGTTCCGCCGCTGGGAGGAGGACCTGCGCCGCCGCGAGGGCGAGATGCGCCGCCGCGACGGCGAGCCGCCGCGCGAGGAGGAGGACCGCCCCGAAGGGTCCACCCCGGGCACCTGAGAACCGCCGCCGGCACCGGGACTCCCGGCGACGGCGGCGGGTACGACTCAGGCCAGGTTCGACGAGCGGGGGTACGCGTCGGCCGGGTCGGTGAGCACGTTGACCAGGTACGGCACGCCGGCGTCGAACGCCCGACGCAGCGCCGGGCCGAGGTCGGCGGTCTTCGCCACCGTCTCGCCGGCCCCGCCCAGGGCGCCGACGACCTGGTCGTAGCGCAGCTCGGGCTGGAGGTCGGCGGCGACGTCGTAGCCGTACATGGCACGCATCGGGTGCTTCTCCAGGCCCCAGATGCCGTTGTTGCCGACGACGATCACCACCGGCAGCTTCTGCCGGGCGAGGGACTCCACGTCCATCAGCGAGAAGCCGGCCGCGCCGTCGCCCATGAGGACGCAGATCTGCCGGTCGGGGTGGCTGACCCGGGCGCCCATCGCGTAGCCCATGCCGGTGCCGAGGCAGCCGTACGGGCCGGGGTCGAGCCAGGTGCCGGGCTGCGCGGGCTCCAGGTAGCGGCCGGCGTACGAGACGAAGTCGCCGCCGTCGCCGATGGTGATGGCGTCGCGGGCCAGCACCTTGCGCAGCTCGCCGTAGACCCGGGCGGGCCGGATCGGGTCCGTCTCGGCGGACATCTCCTCGGCGTCCCGGGCCCGCGCGGCGTCCTCGGCGGTACGCAGGTCGGCGATCCAGTCGGCGTGGTCGGCCCGGTCGCCGGGGTGGTCGGCCAGCGCGGCGAGGATCAGCCGGAGGTCACCGGCGGGGGCGGCGGCCGGCTGGACGTGCCCGGCCCGCTGGCTTGGCGCGTCCACGACGTGCACCACCGTGGCGTCACCGAAGTCGCCGAAGCTGAGCCGGAAGTCGAGCGGGGTGCCGACCACCACGACCACGTCGGCGCCCTTCAGCGCCACCCGGCGGGCCTTGGCGAAGGCGAGCGGGTGCTCCGGCGGCAGCGCGCCCCGGCCCATCCCGTTGGTGAAGACCGGCACCTGGAGCGACTCGGCGGCGGCCCGCAGGGCGTCGACCGCGTCCCCGGCGTAGACGTCGGAGCCGGCGATGATCACCGGGCGGCGGGCGGCGGCGATCAGGCCGGCCGCCTTCGTCACCTCGTCGGGATCGGCCTCGACCGGCGCGATGACCGGCGGCGCGGGCAACTCGGCGTCGGAGACCGAGAAGACCGCCTCCAAGGGGAAGTCGAGGAAGACCGGGCCCCGGTGCGGGGTGAGCGCGGTGGTCAGCGCCGCGGTGACCGCACGCGGGATGTCGTCGGGGCTGAACACCGTCTCGGCGTGCTTGGTGACCGGGGCGACCAGCGGCAGGTGGTCCATCTCCTGGAGGCTGCCCGAGCCCCAGCGGAACTGCGGCGCCCGGCCGCCCAGCACCAGCACCGGCGAGGCGTTGAAGTACGCGCTGGTCAGACCCGAGATGCCGTTGGTGACGCCGGGGCCGGCGGTGAGCACGGCGAGGCCGGGTCGGCGCTGAAGCTTCGCCACCGCCTCGGCGGCGAAGACGGCCGACTGCTCGTGCCGCACGTCGTAGATCGGGAAGTCGGTCTTGTGTGCCGCGTCGTAGAGCGGAAAGACGTGCCCGCCGGAGAGGGTGAACATCTCCCGCACCCCGTACGCGCGTAGCGCCGCGAGTGCGAGCTCCCCGCCGTGACCTTCGATCCGCTCCGTCATGCCGCTCTTCCCTTCGTCCGCATGGCCGAAGTCACACGCTACTCACCGGTAGAGGCGATGTGAACAGTTCTCGGCTCGACGCCTGGGCCGGCGGGCTGCCCCGCCGGCCCGGGCCGGTCAGCGGCCGGTGAAGTCGGGCTTGCGCTTCGCCACGAACGCCGCCATGCCCTCGCGCCGGTCGTCGGTGGCGAACAGCGCCGCGAAGAGCTGGCTCTCCCAGGCCAGGCCGGAGTTCAGGTCCATGTCCAGGCCGCCGTCGACCGCGAGCTTCGCGGCACGCAGGGCCTGCACCGGGCCGGTGAGGTACGGGCGGACCAGCTCGACCGCGGTGTCGTAGACCTCGGCCGCCGGGGCGATCCGGTCGGCCAGGCCGATCCGCAGGGCCTCCTGGGCGTCGACCATCCGGCCCGACATGATCAGGTCCTTGGCGCGGGCCGGGCCGACCAGGCGGGCCAGCCGCTGGGTGCCGCCCGCGCCGGGGATGATGCCGAGCTTGATCTCCGGCTGGCCGAGCTTGGCGTCCTCGGCCACCACCCGCCAGTCGCACGCCAGGGCCAGCTCGCAGCCACCACCGAGGGCGTAGCCGGTGATCGCGGCGACGACCGGCTTGGGGATCCGGGCGATCGCGCCGAGCGCGCTGGACAGGTCGGCAGCCCGCTCCGCCATGTCCACGTAGGACATGTCGGCCATCTCCTTGATGTCCGCGCCGGCCGCGAAGACCTTCTCCCCGCCGTACACGATGACGGCGCGGACGCCCGGGTCGGCGGTGGCCGCCGCAGCGGCGGCGCGCAACTCCTCCTGCACCTGGGTGTTCAGGGCGTTCATCGGCGGCCGCTCCAGCCGGATCGTGCCGATGCCGTCCTTGGTCTCCAACCGCACGAACTCGCCCACGCTGGCCCTCACTTCCTCGTCGAAGTCGCGTGCCAACCTTACGGCCCGGATCGTTGGGGAAAGTAGTGTGGTGTCAGGCCCGCCCCCGGGAGCATCGCCATGATCACGTACTACGACGACAGGTCCGTGCAGGTCACCTCGACCGCCGTCCGGGTGGATGGCAGAACCTTCCGGCTGGCCGAGATCAGCATGGTCTGGCACCAGCGCGGCAGCCGGTCCTGGCGGGTGCTCGCCGGTCGTGGCGCGATCGGCGCGGCCCTCGCCGGCCCCCTGGTGGCCGCCGCCCTCGGCATCGCACTCGCGCTCTGGCTGGGCCGCTCCCTCACCGTCACCATCGCCATCGTCGGCGCGTCGGTGCTGGTCGGGCTCGCGGTCGGCCCGGTCGCCGACTTCCTCTTCGAGCACCTCGACCGCTCGTACGCCCGGGGCAGCCGGCAGCTGGAGATCTGGGCCCGCTGGCGCGGCCAGCCGGTACGGCTGCTGTGCACCGGTGACGCGCTGCGCTTCGGCCAGATCTACCGGGCGGTGCAGCGGGCCGTCGAGGCGGGCCAGCCGGCGCCCCGCCGCCGCTAGAACCCGATCGGCCCGTCCGGCAGCATGCCCAGGCCGCGCAGCAGTCCGAACAGGTCCTGCTCGCCCCAGAACTGCACGATCCGGCCACCGTCCAACCGGTACATCTTGCAGGCGCTCTGCACGGCCGTCGCGCCGGTCGCGTCCCGCCGGTAGGTCTGCGCCAGCGACACCACGACGCGGTCGCTGGCCGCGAAGATCTCGACGATCTCCTGGTCGAGCACGGTCAACCCCGGCGAGGTGACGGCCCTCTCGACGTGGTGCCGCCCCCGGACCGGGGCGCCGGAGCCGTAGATCAGCACGTCCTCGTCGACCACCGCGCGCAACTCCGCCAGGTCCTTGGTGACGAAGGTCCGCAGGTAGCGGCGAACCACCTCGACGTTGCGCTCCTGCTCCGTCATGACCGGTCACGGTACCCGCCCCGGACCACCCGGGACGACGCGCGGGCGACGCGCGGGCGACGCGCGGGCGACGCGCGGGCGACGCGCGGGCGACGCGCGGGCGACGCGGGCCTGAGGCCCCTCGTCGGGCACGGTGGCCTGTTGCCCGCGCTGTCGAGCTGCCCCACCGGTCGTCGCCCCGCCCACACGCTCGGAGCGGTCCCATGGCGGTCCTATGAACGGGGCAGCTCGACAGGCCGCCCGGGCCGGCATCGGGGTCGCTCCGACACCGCTTCGACACCGTTGCGGTGGCGCTCCAATGCGGTTGCGGTGACGCCGGTGCCCGCAAGCGGATCGAGTCGCACCCGTCGCACGGCAGCGGCAGCGGCAGCGGCAGCGGCAGCGGCAGCGGCAGCGGCAGCACACCTCGCGTACCCGTCCGACGCCATCTCCGCCCGGCACCGCCCCGCCCGGCGTCATGTCCGCCGGAGCCGACCGCGCGAGCGGCGCAACCCGCCCGGCAGTGGTTAGGCTTAGTGATGACCCTCTATTACCGGGACGACGCGGTGCAGGTGACGTCGGAGTCGATCCGGGCGGGCGGCCATGCCGTGGCGATCGCCGACGTGACGTACGTATGGCACGCTCAGGGGCCGAAGACGCTGGCGGTACGGGGGCGGGTGCTGGGCCGCGGCGTCCTGGTCCTGCTCCTCTCGCTGCCGCCGCTGGTCGCGGTGGTCTGCGTGCTCTCGCTGGCCTGGTCCGCACAGGACCGGGGCGAGTGGCAGTTGGCGCTGATCATCCTCGCCGCGTGCGTGGTGGGCGTGCTGGCCCTGACCCCCTTCCTGGAGATCCCGCTCGGCTGGCTCGACCGCTCCTACGAGCGGGGCAGCAAGGTGCACGAACTCTGGGTCCAGCACCACGGCCGCGAGGTGCTGCTGCTGCGTACGCCGGACGCGCTGCGGTTCGGGCAGATCTACCGGGCGGTGCAGCGCGCGGTCGAGCAGCACACCGACTCCTGACCTGGGCGCCCGCCGCACCGTCCGGCGGTCCGTGCGCCGGCAACGCACACTGGTGCCATGGTGATTCCCCTCCCCCGACCCGCCGAGGTCGTCGGTCTGACCCGCGCCGCTCTCGACCAGGCTCTCGGCTCGGCGGCGACCCTCGCCGCCGTGCCGGCCCGCGCATTCGCCGTGCTGGACTCGGTGGGGGCGTTGCTGAACCGGGTCGACGGCGTGGTGGACCGGATCGACGGCATGGTGGACCGGATCGAGCGGACCCTCGACCGCACCGACCGGGTGCTCACCGACGCCGAGGGCGCCGTCCGCGAGGTCACCGTCATCAGCGCCGCCGCGACCACCGCGATCGAGACGGCCACCGAGGTGGCCGCCGCCGCGGCCGTCGTGGTCGGCGAGGCGGAGAAGGTGTCCCGCGCGGCCGGCGCGGTGGTCGCCGAGGCCGACGCCGTGGCCGGCCGGGCCGCCGGCACCGTGGGCGCTGCGGCGGAGGCGGCGGCCACCGCCGGCGAGTTGCTGACGGCGTACGAGCCGGCGCTGCGCCGGGCCGCCCCGATGGCGAACCGCTTCGTCGAGCAGCTCAGCCACGAGGAGGTGACGGCCGCGATCCGGCTCGTCGACGAGCTGCCCAAGCTCAAGCAGCACCTGTCGGCCGACATCCTGCCGATCCTGGCCACCCTGGACAGGGTCGGTCCTGACCTGCACGACCTGCTCGACGTCACCCGCGACCTGAAACTCGCCGTCGCCGGCATCCCCGGGCTGGGCATGCTCCGCCGCCGGGGCGAGAAGCTCACCGACGACCCGGAGACGTGAGCGGCGGTCAGGCCGGCTGGTAGAGCTCGTCGATCTCGGCCCGGCTGGGCAGCGCCACCGAGGCACCGAGCCGGCGGGCGCACGCCGCCCCGGCCGCCGCCGCCCAGCGCACCGCGTCGACCACGTCCCGGCCCTCGCCCCAGGCGACCGCGAGCGCGGCCGTGAAGGCGTCCCCGGCGGCCGTGGAGTCCACCACGTCGACCTTGACCGCCGGCACGTGCACGGCGGTGCCGTCCCGGTCGCCGTACCAGGCGCCCTCCGCGCCGAGGGTGAGCACCGCCCGGGGCACCAGGTCGAGCAGGGCCGACGGCTCGTCGCGGCCGCGCCCGGTGAGCGCCTGCGCCTCGGTCTCGTTGACCACCAGCAGATCCGTCGCCGCCAGCAGCTCCGGCGGCACCGGCACGGCCGGGGCGGCGTTGAGCACCACCCGGGTGCCGGCCGCCCGGGCGACGAGGGCCGCCTCGGTCACCGTGCCGACCGGTATCTCCAGCTGCGCGAGCAGCACGTCCGCCTCGCGTACGGCGGCCAGCTCGGACTCGGTCGGGCCGGTCATCGAGGCGTTGGCGCCCGGGCTGACCAGGATCGCGTTCTCGCCCTCGGCGTTGACCATCACCAACGCCACCCCCGACATGCCGTACGTCGTGCGGAGCTGGCCGGTGTCGACCCCGGCGGCGGTGATCCGCGCCCGCAGGGTGACACCGAACGAGTCGGAACCGATCGCCCCGAGGAAGGCGCAGGAGGCGCCGGCCCTCGCCGCGGCGATGGCCTGGTTGGCGCCCTTGCCGCCGGGCACCATGACGAAGTCGGTGCCGAGCAGGGTCTCCCCCGGCCGGGGCAGGGCGGGGGCCGTGCCCACCAGGTCCATGTTGGCGCTGCCCACCACGACGACCCGGGTCTGCCGCATCGTCGCCTCCCCGTCAGGCGGCGCGGGCGGTGAACCGGTCACCGGAGCGCTGGACCACCAGCGGCAGCCCGAACGCCTTGGAGAGGTTGTCGCCGGTCAGCGTGTCGTCGAGGAGCCCCTGCGCCACCACCCCGCCCTCGCGCAGCAGCAGCGCGTGGGTGAAGCCGGGCGGGATCTCCTCCACGTGGTGGGTCACCAGCACCAGTGCCGGGGCGTCCGGGTCGTACGCCAGCTCGGCCAGCCGGGCGACCAGGTCCTCCCGCCCGCCCAGGTCGAGCCCGGCGGCGGGCTCGTCGAGCAGCAGCAGCTCCGGGTCCGTCATCAGGGCACGGGCGATCTGCACCCGCTTGCGCTCCCCCTCGGAGAGGGTGCCGTAGGTGCGGTCGGCGAGGCCGCCGATGCCGAGCTGGCCCAGCAGGGCGCGGGCGCGGGCCTCGTCGCTGGTGTCGTAGCTCTCCCGCCAGCGCCCCAGCACCGACCAGGCGGCCGTGACGACGACGTCGCTGACCCGCTCGTCGGCGGGCACCCGTTCGGCGAGCGCGGCGGTGGAGAGCCCGATGCGCGTCCGCAGCTCGTTGACGTCGGTGCGGCCGATCCGCTCGCCGAGCACGTGGGCCGTGCCGGTGGTCGGGTGCAGCCGCCCGGCGGCGAGGTTGAGCAGGGTCGTCTTTCCGGCGCCGTTGGGCCCGAGCACCACCCAGCGCTCGTCCAACTCGACCCGCCAGTCCACGTCGTGCAGCAGTGCCGTGCCCGCCCGGCGTACGCCGACGCCGTCGAGGCTGACCACCAGATCCTCGTCCCCAGTCACCCGACCATCCAACCACGCAGCGCCGGGGCTCCCCCCACGGGCGGCACCCCGGCCATAGGGTGGGGCGCCGTGTCGTTGGTCACCACAACCTGAGGACGGTCCATGCCCGGTCGGAGCACGGAGCCGCGCGGATGAGCGCGGTCATCGAGATCGAGGGTCTGCGCAAGACCTTCCACAGTGTGCGGCAGGGCCGCCGGGTGGCAGTCGACGGTTTCGACCTGCTGGTGGAGACCGGCCAGATCCACGGCTTCCTCGGCCCCAACGGGTCGGGCAAGACCACCACGCTGCGCGCCCTACTCGGGCTGGTACGGGCCGACGCGGGCCGGATGACGGTGCTCGGCCATTCCTCGCCGGACGAGCTGCCCCTGGTCGCCGGGCGGGTCGGGGCGATCGTGGAGAGCCCGCAGTTCTTCGGCAACTTCACCGGCCACCGCACGCTGCGCCTGCTGGCCCGGGCCGGCGGCGTGCCGACCGCCCGGGTCGACGAGGTGTTGGAGCAGGTGGGCCTGCGGGACCGCGGCGACGAGCGGGTCAAGGGCTACTCGCTGGGCATGAAGCAGCGGCTGGCGGTGGCCTCCGCCCTGCTCAAGGATCCGGAGCTGCTGATCCTGGACGAGCCGGCGAACGGGCTGGACCCTGCCGGCATCCGGGAGATGCGGGACCTGATGCGCGCGCTGGCGGAGGCCGGCGTGACCGTGCTGGTCTCCAGCCACATCCTCGCCGAGATCCAGCTGATCTGCGACCACGTGACGATCATCTCGCGGGGCCGGCGGGTGGCGGCCGGGCGGGTCGACGACGTGCTGGCCGGCTTCGACCGGCACGAGCTGCTGGTCCGGGTGGACGAGCCGGAGCGGGCGGTGGAGCTGCTGACGGCGGCCGGGCTGGCGGCGACCGGGCACGACGACCACCTGGTGGTGGGTGACGTGGAGGACGCCACCGAGGTCAGCCGCACGCTGGGCGAGGCGGGCCTCTGGGTACGCGAGCTGACCCCGCTGCGGCCCGACCTGGAGAGCGTCTTCCTCGAACTGACCGGCACGGCGGCGCACCCGACGCTGCCCCGGCAGGTGGACGACTCGGTGCTGCCCGACGGCGGGCCCCGGGAACCGGTGATCGACCTCGACGTGCGGGGAGTGGACGCGTGAACCTGGTCCGTGCCGAGCTGGAGCGTCTCGGCGCCCGGCGCTTCGTGCAGCTCATGCTCGTCCTGCTGGTGCTCGCGTTCGGCGTCACCGCGGCGACCACCCTGGCGAGCACCCACCGGCCCACCGCCCAGGAGCTCTTCAGCGCCCAGCAGGAGGCCGCCGCGGCGCGGAGCGCCCTGGAGCGCACCCACCAGCTCTGCCTGGACCGGCAGCGCGGCGTCGTGCAGGCGGACGACGTGCGGGAGTACGTGCCCGACGACTGCAGCGAGGTCGACCCGGCCCTGATGGAGCGCGCCCCCGTGGCGGCCGACTTCCTCACCGGCGTGTTCACCTTCGCCGCGGAGGCCGAGGCGCTGCTCTACTTCCTCATCGCCTTCCTGGCGCTCTTCGGGTTCCTGGTCGGCGCCTCGTACATCGGCGCCGACCTGAACTCCGGCGGCGTGGTCAACCTGCTGCTCTGGCGCCCCCGGCGGATGACGGTGCTCGGCACCAAGCTGGGCACGCTGCTCGGCGGGACGGCGCTGCTGTCGGTGCTCGCCTCGGCGGCGTACCTCGGGACGTTCTGGCTTATCGCCCAGGTCGCCGGGCAGCCGGGGCGGCTCGACGGGGAGTTCTGGGGCTCGCTGGGCGCGATCTGGGGCCGCGGCCTGCTGCTGGTGCTGCTGCTCACCACGGTCGGGTTCGCCGTCGCCACCCTGGGCCGGCACACCTCGGCGGCGCTCGGCGCGATCGCCGGGTACCTGGTGGTGTGGGAGTTGGGCGCCCGGCTGGTGATGGAGATCCTGGAGGTCGTGAAGCCGGAGCGGTTCGTGCTCTCCAGCTACGCGGCGGCCCTGCTGAACGGCCGGGCCGGGTTCTGGGACTCCAGGTCGTGCGGGTTCGGTGAATCGGGCTTCTGCGGCGGTGGGGCCTGGGCCCTGACCTGGCAACCGTCGCTGCTCCTGCTGCTCGGGCTGACCGGCGCGTTGACCGCCGCCGCCTTCGTGGCGTTCCGCCGCCGCGACCTGATGTGACCCGCTCCGACGCCCGGCCCGGGCGCGGCAAGACCTTGCAGCACCCGGGCCAGCGATGAAATATTCCTTCACATGACGCCCGCCCGCCGACCCCGCCGACCTGGGTCGGCGGGCGGCAACCTGCCCGCACCGGCCGGCGGCCGGCCCCGGTCAGCCGACGGTCGAGCCGAAGACCTCGTCGCGGACGGCGTCCAGCGCGGTACGCAGCGCGCCCCGCAGGATCGGCTCCTCGGTCAGCCCCGTCGGCACCACCCGGGGGCGGACCAGGGTGATCGCTGCGACCTCGTGCTGCACGCGGTCGGCCAGCGCCGCCCCACCCGCCTGGCCGACCTCGCCGGCGAGCACCACCAGCGGCGGGTCCAGCACCACGCAGGTGCTCGCCACGCCCAGCGCCAGCCGGCGGGCCACCTCGTCGAGCATCGGTCCGCCCGCCGTGCCGTCGGCCACCGCCGCCCGCACCGCGATGGCGCCGCTGTCGTCCGGGTAGCCGTGGGCGCGGGCCAGCTCGCGGACCGCGTCCGCGCCGATCAGCTGCTGGAACGCCGGCTTCGCCCGGCGGGACACGTCCCGTGGGATGGGCGCGCCGGGCACCGGCAGGTAGCCGATCTCGCCGGCGGCGCCGCTGCTGCCGTGGTGCAGCCGGCCACCCAGCACGATCGCCAGACCGACGCCGGCGCCGACCCAGACCAGCACGAAGTCCGTCAGCCCCTGCGCCGCGCCCGACTGCGCCTCGGCGACGGCGGCCAGGTTGACGTCGTTCTCGAAGACGACCGGGGTGTGCAGGTCGTCCCGGAGCGCGGCGAGCAGGCCGCTGTGCCAGCGGGGCAGGTTGAAGGCGAACGTCATGTCGCCCGTGCCCGGGTCGACCAGACCGGGGGTGCCCAGCACGATCCGCCGTACGCTCGACAGCTGCGCCCCGGCGCTGCTCGCGGCCTGGACCACCGCGTTGTGCACCACCCCGACGGGGTCGTCGGTGTCGCGGGTCGACTGCTCGACCCGGCCGATCACCGCCCCGGTGATGTCCGCACAGGCGGCGACGACCCGGTCGGCGCCCACGTCCACCCCGACCACGTGCGCGCTGCCCGGCCGTACGGCGTAGAGCTGGGCGTTCGGGCCACGCCCGCCGGCCTGCTCGCCGACCCGGGTGACCAGGCCCCGCTCCTCCAGCCGCTCGACGAGCTGGGAGGCGGTGACCTTGGACAGCCCGGTCAGTTCGCCGAGCCGGGCCCGGGTCAGCGGCCCCCGCTCCAACAGCAGCTCCAACGCCGCGCGGTCGTTGAGCGCCCGCAACAAGCGGGGGGTGCCGGGCAGTCGGGTCGCACTCATGCCACGTCCTCTAGTTTTGATAAACCTTGCTAACTGTAAACCGACCTGCGAGCGGGTAGCCGATAGCGTATCGGCCACCCGGGAGCGGGTTGCTCGGCCGACCCGGTACGTCACCGACCCCTGCCGGTACGAATTCCGTACCGACGGGGACGAAAGGGGAAGATCACGTGGGGCTGGATCCAGGACTGCGCCGGCTCGCGCTCGGCACGCTGCTCGCCGCGTACCCGGGGCCGGTGCCGCCGGGCTGGGCGGTCGACCTGGTGGCCGAGGGGCTCGCGGGACACACCCTGTTCGGCACCAACGTCCACGATCCGGTGCAGGTGGCGGCGAGCACCGCCGCCCTGCGGGCCGGCCGCCCGGACGTGCTGATCGCGATCGACGAGGAGGGCGGTGACGTCACCCGGCTGGCGCACGCCACCGGCAGCCCGTACCCGGGCAACGCGGCGCTCGGCGCGATCGACGACGTGGCGCTGACCCGCCGGGTCTACGAGGCCATCGGCGCGGAGCTGGCCGGCGTCGGCGTCACCGTCAACCTCGCGCCGACCGTGGACGTGAACACCGCCGACGAGAACCCGGTGATCGGCACCCGCTCGTTCGGCGCCGACCCGGTCCGGGTCGCCGCGCACTCCGCCGCGGCCGTGACCGGGCTCCAGGCCGCCGGCGTCGCCGCCTGCGCCAAGCACTTCCCGGGGCACGGCGCGACGGTCGCCGACTCCCACTACGAGCTGCCCACGGTGGACGTACCGCTCGACGTGCTGCGCCGGCGCGACCTGCCGCCGTTCGCCGCGGTCGTCGCGGCCGGCGCGCGGGCCGTGATGACCGCGCACATCCGGGTGCCGGCGCTGACCGGCGACAGCCCCGCCACGTTCAGCCGGGCGGTCCTGGTCGACCTGCTGCGCGGCGAGTACGGCTTCACCGGCACGGTCATCACCGACGCGCTGGAGATGAAGGGCGCCGCCGAGGCGGCCGGCGGGATCGGCCCGGCCGCCGTCCGGGCCCTCGCCGCCGGCTCCGACCTGCTGTGCATCGGTGCCGAAGTCGACGCCGAACTGGTCGAGCGGGTGGTCGCGGAGATCGTCGGGGCGCTCGCCGACGGCCGCCTGGACCGGGCGCGGGTGGAGGAGGCGGCCGGCCGCGCCGCCGCGCACGCCGCCACGGCCCGGGCCGGCGGCACGGCGGCGGCCGCCCCCGACGGACTCGGGTACGCCGCGGCGCGCCGCGCCGTGCGGGTGGAGGGGGAGCTGGCCGGCCTGGACCGCCCGCTGGTCGTCCAACTGCACGCCGCGTCGACCATCGCCGAGGGGCGGGTGCCGTGGGGCCTCGGCCCGCACCTGGACGGCGCGGAGGAACTGCGGGTGGTCGCCACCGAGACCGGGCCGGCGGCCCTGCGCCAGCTCGCCGGGGACCGGCCGATCGTGCTCGTCGGCCGCCATCTGCACCGGTTGCCGGGCGGCGCCGACCTGGTGACCGCGCTGGCCGCCGAACATCCGGTGGCCGTGGTCGAGATGGGCTGGCCCTCCCGGTGGCGGCCGGCCGGCGTGCGGGCGTTCGTCACCACGTACGGCGCGAGCCACGCCTGCGGCCGGGCCGCCGCCGAGGCGCTAGGTCTCACTCGCACGCTGCGTCACTGAGACGGGCCGGCGCCGCCAGCCGAATAGTCGCAGGTCAAGTCCGCTATTCGACACCTGGATCACACACGTTGCGCCTTGCCGTCGCGTCGACAGATACGTAGCGTAGTTGTCAACGCACGACTCGCACCGGGACGCTGGGGGAGACTGCGGACCGTGGATCCGGCCCGGGAACCACGGTCCGCGCCCACCCCTCGTCGGGCGCTCAGGGCGGGTAGACCCCGCACGAGCGCCAGCCCCGGTCGGGGAAGCCGGCGGCGACCGCCACCCGGGCCGAGGCGGTGTTGGCGACGTCGTGCAGGTACGTCGGGACGGCCCCCTCGTCGAGCACCCGGCGCGCCGCCTGGGCGACCAGCCGTCGGGCCAGCCCCCGCCCCCGGGCCGCCGGCACGGTGCCGACCGCCAGTTCGTGGCCGTACGCGTCGTGCCGCTTGATCCCGACCCCGGACAGGTAGCGCCCCCGGGCGTCGCGCACCACGAGCACCGGCCGGTCGAACAGGCGCAGCCAGGACGGCAGCCCGGCGGCGGTCGGGGGCGTCCACTCCCCCACGTCCGGCAGCGGGGCCGGCTCCACACTCCACCGGAACACGTCGTCGTGCGTCGCCCAGCCGGGTCGTCCGACCGCGGCGGGCAACGCCGCAAGTGGCGGTCCGCCCGGCCGCCGGGCCAGCTCGCGGACCGCCGCGACCCGGTCCGGGGCCACGGAGAGCACGGTGCTCGCGCCGGCGGTCACCGCGACGGCCGGCCGGAGCCGGCCGTCCCAGGCCGGGCGGGCCCGCCGGTGCGAGCCGACCACGTACAGCCCGGGCCCGGCCGGCCACTGGCCGAGCCAGCCCGCCAGGTGCAGGTGCAGCCGCCGGTCGAGCACGCCGCCCACCTCCCCGGGCCGTCGGTGGTCACCCGGAGGCCGGGCCGCTGACGCGCGGCCCGCCTCGCCGACGATCACGGTACGCGGACGCGGGCCGTCCCGCCCGACGGAACCCGTCGACGGCGGCCACCCGGGGTACACGGCCCGTCGCCGTCGGGTGCGGAGCCGACGCGAGGATTGCGCGGTACGGCAGGCGGGTAGACATACCGGGCACATCGATGGGACCGAGGGGCCATGAGGCGACGGCCGATCAGGGGAACCAGACGCATCGATCGGCCGTCATATTCATTTTCATACATGGACAACTTTGTTTGGGACGGTATGGTCATGCCGAATCTGCCGAACGACCGGCACCACCAGGACCCCGAGCTGCTCTGGTGGGCCGCCGAGCCCGCGGGGCGGTTCCCGGCCCAGCCGGCGTACCGGGGTCACCGCGCCGGGACCGAGGCGCTCGCGTGGAGCGAGGTCGACAAGCAGCCCACCGGCGCCGCCTCGCGCGGCGGCCCGAACACCCGCTGACGGCCCGCGCGCACCCCGGGCGGCTCCGCGACACACCCGGACGGTCCACCGACGGCTTTCGCACACCTGTCGGGTAATTTCTTCTGGTCCGGCATCCCGGCCTACGACAGGAGAAGCTCCGCGCATGGGCAAGAAGACGATCCACGTCTCCGACTTCAGCGGCACGGTCATCCAGCCCGACGACGAGGTGGTCCGCGTCGTCGTCCTGGAGCACCCTGACCTGGTCGCGGGGCCCGTGCGGCTGGACGCCACCCCGGTCGAGGTGGAGAGCATCGACGACGCCGCGCTGGACGTCGCGGTGGTCGAGATCCACGACCGGCACGGCGACGGCGAGCCGCGCCGGGTGGTGCTCACCGCGAGCGAGTTCGACGCGATGGCGACCGACGTGCCGATGGGGCAGCTGCTGAAGACGGCCGAGCGGGTCCGCCCGCCGAAGGCCCGCAAGGGCGCGGAGCGGGTCGACTACGGCACGATCGAGCACGCCGGCCGGCCGCACCGGGGCCGGGTCACCGAGGAGGAGGCCCAGTTGGTGCGCGAGCGGCTCGACGAGGTCAACAAGCGCCTCGCCGACGCCGGGATCCGCCAGGTCGACCCGACGGATCCCGAGCACGCCGCCCGCTACGGCTTCCCCACCGCCCCCTGACGGGTCACGCCCGCAACTGGACCGCCCGCAGGGCTGCCGCCACCCACTCCTCGACCGCGGCCTTGGTCACGCCGAGTCCGGCGAGGACGCCGGCGCCGTTCTCGTGCTCCAGCAGCGCGAGCAGGACGTGCTCGGTTCCGATGTAGTTGTGCCCGAGGCGCAGGGCCTCCCGGAAGGTCAGCTCCAGCGCCTTCTTGCCCTGTGCGTCGTAGGGGATCAGGTCGGGCACCTCGGCGGTCGAGTGCGGCAGCGCCGCCGTCGCGGCCTCGCGCACCCGTTCCAGCGACACTCCCTGGGCGACGATCGCCTTCGCGGCCAGGGCCTCCGGCTCGCTGAGCAGCCCCAGCACCAGGTGCTCGGGGCGGATCTCGGCGTGCCCGGCGGCCCTGGCCTCGTTCTGCGACGCCATCACCACGTTGCGGGCGCGCGGGGTGAACCGGGAGAAGCCCTGCTGGGCGTCGAGCGTCGTCTCGTCGGCCTTCGGCACGAAGCGCTTCTGCGCCGCCTGCTTGCTGACGCCCATGCTGCGGCCGATCTCGGTCCAGGACGCGCCGGAGCGGCGGGCCTGGTCGACGAAGTGGCCGATCAGGTGGTCGGCGACCTCGCCGAGGTGGTCGGCCGCGATGACCGCGTCGGTGAGCTGGTCGAGCGCGTCGGTGTGTGCCTTCTTGATCGCCCCGATCAGGTCGTCGAGGCGTACCGGATTGTTCATCTGCACTGGCTCCGTCATGCGTCAACCATAGGTTGACGACGCTTCATCGTCAACCCCGAGTTGACGGTGAGGCGTTGTAGGAAAGTTTCACCATTGCCTCGGCTCATATAGAAGATTTACGATCCGATCTTCATCGTCCGACGCTCCCCACGGACCCGAACATCGGAGACGACCATGCGCGACATCCCGGCGACAGACCGCCTCATCCACGTGCCGGCCCGGCGCCGCACCCTGTTCACCGCACTGGGCGTCGGCGTGGGAGTCGGCGTCGTCGGCCTGCCCAGCCCCGCGATGGCCGCCGCCGCCGGCTGGAGCAACCCCACGCGCGGCACGCTGACCTCCGGCTACAAGACCCCCAGCCGCCCCACCCACACGGGCTGGGACGTGGCCAACAGCCAGGGCACCCCCGTCTACGCCACGGCCGCCGGAACGGTCCGGGACATCAAGACCAACTCGTACCCGGGCGACACCGCGAGCGGCCCCCTGCCCGGCCGCAGCGGCAACAGCGTCCACCTCAACCACGCCGACAGCTACTTCTCCTACTACGGCCACCTCCACCGGGTGCTGGTCAGCGTCGGCCAGCAGATCAGCTGCGGACAGTTGATCGGGCTGATGGGCAACACCGGCAACTCGACCGGCCCGCACCTGCACTTCGAGATCCACCGGCCCCGGCTGACCTCGGTCGACCCCCGGGTCTTCCTGGCCAACCGCGGCATCACCCTCGGCTCGACCGCCCCCGTCGGCAGCACCGGCTACCCGAGCGTCGGCCAGGGCGCCTCGGGATGGGTGCCCCGGGTGATCCAGTACCTGGTGCGGGCGCGCGGCATCTCCGTCGTGGTGGACGGCGACTACGGGTCCGGCACCGCCAGCGCGGTGCGCAGCTTCCAGAGCAGCCGGGGCCTCTACGCCGACGGCCTGGTCGGCCCGATCACCTGGACCGCACTCGTCCTGCCCCTGCGGGAGGGCAACTCCGGCGACCTGGTGCGTGGCCTCCAGACCGCGCTCAACGCCCGGGGGGCCAGCCTCCTCGTGGACGGCGGTTTCGGGTCGGTCACCACCAGCGCGGTACGCGGCTTCCAGAGCCGCAACGGCCTCGTCGCCGACGGCCTCGTCGGCCCGGTCACCTGGAGCGTGCTCATCTGACCGGCGCGGTCAGAGCCAGCCGTTGTCCCGGGCGGTGCGGAACGCCTCCGCCCGGTTGGCCACCCTGAGCTTGCTGACCGCCGCCGAGAGGTGGTTGCGGACCGTGCCGGCGGAGAGGTGGGTACGCCGCGCCACCTCCGCCACCGGGGTGTCGTACTCGGCCAGCCGCAGCACGTCCAGCTCGCGCGGCGTGAGCGGGCACTCCGGGGCGGTGAGCGCGTCCGCGGCCAGCGCCGGGTCGACGTACCGGCCGCCGGCGTGCACCCGACGGATGACGTCGGCGAGCGTCCCACCCGGCGCGCCCTTGGGCAGGAACCCCTTGGCGCCGGCCGCCAGCGCGCGTTGCAGGTGTGGCGGCCGGCCGTGCCCGGTCAGGATCACCACCTTGCAGGCGGGCAGGGCACGAGCCAGCTCGGCGGTCACCTCCAGCCCGTCCAGGGCAGGCATCTGGAGGTCCACCACGGCGACGTCCGGCCGGTGGGCGAGCGCGGCGGTCACGGCCGCCCGCCCGTCCGACGCCTCGGTCACCACCTCCAGATCGGATTCCAGCCCGAGCAGCGCGGCCAGCGCCGCCCGGATCAGGTTCTCGTCGTCGGCGAGCAGCACCCTGATCACGGGCGGGTCCGTACCGTCACGTCGAGGCGGAACACGCCGTCGTCGATCCGGTGGCGCAGCGTCCCGGCGGCCTCGGCCAGCCGCTCGGCCAACCCCCGCAGCCCGAAGCTGTGCCGGTCCGGCGACGCCCCCTCGGCGCCGTCGTTCGTCATGGTCATCCGTACCTCGTCCTCGTCCTGGCTGATCTCGATGGTGCACCAGGTGGCCCGGCTGTGCCGCAACACGTTGGTGCTGGCCTCACGCAACACCGCGACGAACTGCCGGGCGATCTCCGACGGCACGTCGTCCGGAGGCAGCGCGACCGCGCAGCGGATGCCGGAGGAACGCAACACCTGCTCCACCGCGGCGATCTGGTCCCCGAGATCCACCGCACGGTACCCGTGCACCACCTCGCGTAGTTCGACCAGCGCCGACGCGGCCAGTTGCCGCACCTCCGCCGCCTCCCGGCTGGCCCGCCCGGCGTCGGTGGCCGCCAGCCGGGACGCCAACTCGGCCTTGAGCGCGATGACCGAGAGGCTGTGCCCGAGCAGGTCGTGCACGTCGCGGGCGAACCGCAGCCGCTCCTCGGTGGCGGCGAGCCGGCCCTGGGCGGCCCGCCCCCGCTGCGCCTCGACCAGCAGCCCCCACAGCCAGAGCTGGAGGGCGTTCCACGCGGCCATGGAGATGCCGGCGACCACCACGATGGTGACCTGACCACGGACCGGGGCGCCGTTCCAGGCCGCCACCCCGGCGGCCGTCGCCACGGACAGCAGCACCGCCGGGCCGGCCATCCACCACTGCCGCAGCAGGGACACCGAGCCGATCACCGACGCTCCCAGGAACCCCCAGGTCGCCCACTCCGGCCCGCCCACCGGCCCGACCAGGGGCACGGAGAGCACGGCGGCCCAGACGAACGCGGTGAGCAGGCGGCGCCGCGTCGACTCGGCCAGCCAGGGGGTGATGGCCCCGTACAGCGCTCCGCTCTGCGCGGCGACGAACAGGACGACCCCCACCACGCCGGCCACCACCCAGCGCGGGTCGTCCTCCCGCGACAGCCCGACGGCGGCCAGCAGCAACGTCCCCAGGACGCCGCTGCCGACGGTGCTCAGCGTGACGGCACGGGCGCGGCGCAGGCCGACGTCCCGCTCGACCTGCGCCCGCTCCATGCTCCCGCTCCCGATGCTCGGTGGCGCGATGACCTCGATCATCCGTGCCGGGGCTCCCACCGGAAGTAGCGGCCCGCCAGGAACAGCGACACCACCAGCCAGACCAGCAGCACACCGAAGGAGGGCAGCGTCTCGACGAGGGTCCCGACGAAACTCAGTGCCTGGCCCTCGTCGGTGCGGGCGAGCCAGCCGACGCGCATGGCCTCGGTGAACGGCCCGTTCGGCAGGAACCAGAGCACCCGTTCCAACGACTCCGGCAACGCGCCGAGCGGCAGCAGCGCACCCGGCGTGGCCAGGAAGATCACCACGGTCGGCAGGGTGGTCAGCATGGCCGCCTCGGAGCTGCGGGTGATCGCGGAGAGCGCCGCCGAGAACGCCGCCATGATCGCGGACCCGAACAGCAGCGCCACCACCATGACCAGCGGATTCTTCGGCATCGGCAGACCGAGCACCAGGATGGCGTAGCCGGCCAGCACGACGAACTGGGCGAGGAAGATCGCCACGGTGCTGCTGGCCGTGCCGAGCAGGATGGTGCGGTCCGAGGCGAGCCCCGCGCGCAGCCGCTTGAGCACCAGCTCCTGGCGGCGCGACGCGTAGACGGTCGTCAGGTGGTGGTGCACCAGGAAGACCATGATCAGGGTGGTGATGCTGACGACCCGGCGGACGCCGGCCACCGTCTCACCTCCGTACTCGCTGACGAGCAGGATGGCGATCATCAGCGGGGTCACCACCGACATGGCGGTGGCCGTCCAGTTGCGACGCAGCGCCAGCAGTTCCATCTTCAACATCGCGGCCATCTGCCAGAACGGCTTGGTCGCCCGGTCACCCGAGTTGGCGGTGGCGGTGGGGCTCTGCGTCGTCATCGTCCCGCTCATCGGGCTGCCTCCGGTTCCGCGTGCTGGTCGGTCAGGTCGTGGTCGGCGGCGATGTCCAGGAAGACATCCTCCAGGGTGGCCGGTCGGGCCGACAGGGCCGCCAGCCGGATGTCGCCCGCGTTGGCCCATTCGAGCAACCGGGTGAGGTCGCTCTGGAGCTGGCGGGACTCGTACGTGACCCGGTCGCCCTCGACCAGCCGGGTGGCGTGCGGCAGCTCGGGCGGCACGTCCGTCGCCGGCAGCCGGAAGCTGATCCGGGCGGGCAGCGTGCGGACGACGTCCTCCGGGGCTCCCGTGGCGACGATGCTGCCACCTCGCATGATCGCCACCCGGTCGGCGAGGACCTCCGCCTCCTCCAGGTAGTGCGTGGTGAGCAGGACGGTGGTCCCACCCTTCTGGAGCTCACGGACGACGTCCCAGGTGCGACGCCGGGAGGCCGGGTCCATCCCGGTGGTCGGCTCGTCGAGGAAGAGCACCTCCGGCCGGCCGAGGACCGCCAGCGCCAACTCCAGCCGCCGGCCCTCGCCGCCGGAGAGCTGCTCGACCGCCACGTTCATCCGGTCGCCGAGGTCGACCAGATCCAGCACCTCCCCGACGGTCTGCGGCCGTACGGTGAGCGACCGCCAGATCTCCACCGTCTCCCGTACGGTCAGCGCACCGGTGAACCCACCGTGCTGGAGCATCACCCCCGTCCGGGGGCGCAGCACGGCCCGGTCCCGCACCGGATCCAGCCCGAGCACCCGGACCCCTCCGGAGGTGGCCGGTTGCAGCCCCTCCAGCACCTCGATGGTGGTGGTCTTGCCGGCACCGTTGGTGCCCAGCAGGGCGAACAGCTCGCCCCGGCGGATCCTCAGCGAGATCCCCCGCACCGCCTCGAACTCCCCGTAGCTGCGACGCAGCCCGTCCACTTCGATCACGACGTCATCCATGGCTATCAGGCTGCCGGCGGGCGGGCACAGATCCAACCCCCGCCGCGTCACGTTCCGACCGTGTCGTCCTCATGCCTCACCCGTGCGTCCGCCACGTGTGCGGCAGGCGGCACGACGACACGCCGGAGCCGGCACGGAACGACCCGCCCGACGGGGGTCGGGCGGGTCGGGGATGCCGGTCCGGGGTCACACCGGACCGGCTCGGCAGGTGGTGCGGGAACGCGGGCACGACGCCGGGCAGCGGGGCGTGGCACAGGCGCTCAGCGAGCGACGAGGGGGCCCACGCCGATCGGCGCGACGTCCACCGGGAGGTCCGGCAGCACCCCGGCGAGCGCCTCGACCTTCGACCACGTCATGGTCACCTGGTCGAGGTCGTTCTCTCCCAGCGGGACACCCAGTTCACCGAACGCCCGGGCCAGTCGCTCCCGCCGGACGGGGTCGACGCTGTCCGTAGGTGCCTCGGGGGCGCAGACGGGCGCGAGGTCCGTGACGACGTCCAGCTTCGGCTCGCGCTCGTGCCAGCCGGTACGCCGCTGGTAGACGTCGGCGACGGCGGCCAGTTCGAAGTCGCGGCCGGGGGCGGCGGCCAGTTGCAGCGACAGCGGCAACCCGTCGCCGTCGGCGCCCATCGGCAGCGCCAGCGCGGGAAAGCCCACCGCGCTCCAGATGCTGGGCAGGAAGGAGATCGTCTGGAGGCTGGCCTGGTCGTCGTAGCGGGGTGCGGCGGACGGCCAGGCGGGCGTGGCGACGACGTCGACGTCGCGCAACCGGGCCCGCAGGGCGGCGGCGCCCCACCCGCGCACCCGCTGGGCCCGCAGGTAGGTCTCCGCCGGGAGCACGCCGCCGAGCGCGACGTTCCACCGGAACGGCCGGCCGTAGTCCGCCCAGCGCGCCCGCAGCTGCGCCCCGTGCACCTCGAACGCCTCCACCATCATCGTCACGAGCTGCGCGGCGAAGAGCGGGAACGCCTCGTCGAACGGCACGTCGACGACCTCGGCTCCGGCGGCCCGCAGCTCGTCGAGCGCGGCCTCGAAGGCGGCGGCGGTCTCGTCGGTCAGCGCGGCGGCGTGCCGCACGAGGTCGCCGGGGACGCCGACACGCACGCCCGCGAGGTCGGCGAGCGGAGGCCGGGACAGCTCGGCGGGCCGGTCCGCCATGACCGCGAGCAGCCGCGCGCACTCCCTGGCCGTACGCGCCAGCGGGCCCGCCGTCTCCACCGACCGCGCCAGCGGGCGGACGCCCGCCGCCGGCAGGAGACCCTGCGTCGGCTTCAGCCCGGTCACGCCGCACAGCGCGGCCGGGATCCGGATGCTGCCGTTGCTGTCGGTGCCGACACCCGCGTCGAAGAACCCGGCGGGGATGCCGTTGGCGCTGCCGCAGCTCGACCCGCCGGTCCACCGGTGGGGATCCCACGGGTTGCGGGGCACCGGGAAGGTCGCGTCCGGGTCCGGCCGGGACAGCGCGTGCTCGGCCATCGTGGTCTTGCCCACGATCACCGCGCCCGCGGCGCGCAGCCGCGCCACCACCGTCGCGTCGCGGTCGGCCCACCAGTTCGCGTCGTGCACGGCGCTCTGGCAGGTGCTGGGTGCTCCGGCGACGGCGACGACGTCCTTGACGCCGACCAGCGTGCCGCGCAGCGGCCCGTCCGTGCCCGGGTCGCCGGCCGGGAAGCGGTGCAGGAAGGTGCCGAGCATCGGCCCGAGCCGGTCGGCCCGCTCGGCTGCGGCGGCGAGGCGGTCCATGTCAGCTCACCGCCGGAAGGTCGGTCGCGCCGGCGTCCGGCGCGGACGGCTTCGTGGGCCGGTTCCGGGTCGTTTCCAGTTCCCCGTACGTCCCGGTGCCACAGAAGAAGTCACGGTGCGGAAAAGCGAGCAACTCCGCCGTGTCGTCGTCACGGACCATGACATCCGTCTTCCCGTCACCGTTCGGCGAATGACGATGACCGTTCCCCTTCGGATGTGCCACGAACACCTCCCCGGACGGGCCGCAAAATGCGCAGCCCAGGACCACGACAGTTCGACGATGACGGGTGCGGCGGTCGCGGGGTAACCCCTACGGTCACCCCTCACCACCCCGGAGAAAGGCACCGCGGACGCCAATTCTCGCGGCACCGGCCCCGGAGTTCCTCGCTCACCGTTCCGCGGCGCTGCTAAATACTATTCGCATACCCGCACCGATCTAAATGGGGAAATCAATGAGCAACGCAATCGCGAACCTCGTGGCCACACCCACGCTCGGTGCGGTGGACCCACAGGCGATCGACGTGTCGGATGTGCACAAGAGATACGGCGACGTACGCGCCGTGAACGGCATCGACCTGCGGATCGCGCCCGGCGAGGTGGTCGCGCTGCTCGGGCCCAACGGTGCGGGAAAGTCCACTCTCGTCGACCTGATCCTCGGGCTCGCCCGACCCGACCGTGGCGAGATCCGCGTCTTCGGACACACCCCACGGGAGGCGGTCACGCGGGGCGTCATCGGGGCGATGCTCCAGGACGGTGCGCTGCTCGACGACGTGTCGATCCGCGAACTGCTCACGATGGCGGCGTCGCTGCACGCCGCCCCGCTCCCGGTCGACGAGGTGCTGCGCCGCGCCGGTCTCACCGACATCGCCGACCGCCGGGGCCGGCTCTCCGGCGGTCAGCGCCAGCGGCTGCGCCTGGCGATGACCCTCGTGTCCGACCCGAGGCTGTTGGTGCTGGACGAGCCGACGGTGGCGATGGACGTCGAGTCCCGCCACATCTTCTGGGCCTCCATGCGGGAGTTCACCGCCGCCGGCCGCACCGTGGTGTTCGCCTCCCACTACCTGGAGGAGGCCGAGGAGTTCGCCGACCGGGTGGTGCTCGTCCGCGCCGGGGTGGTCATCGCCGACGGCACGGTCGCCGAGATCCGCTCCGTGGTGGCCGGCCGGTCGTTGTCCGCCACGGTCCCGGGCGCGACGGCCGACGAGCTGCGCCGGCTGCCCGGCGTGAAGACCGCCGAGTCCCGCGGCGACCGCGTCGAGTTCGTCTGCTCCGACTCCGACGCCGCCGCCCGGGAACTGTTCGCCCGCTACCCACGGGCGTACGACGTCGAGATCGGCGCCCTCGGCCTGGAACAGGCGTTCCTGGCCCTCACCGCGACGGAAAGCGAGGCCGCCTGATGAATGCGGGTTTCCTCAGGCTCGAAGTGAAGCGGGTGATCCGGGCCCGCAAGTTCTGGATCGTCGCGTTCCTGTTCCCGACGCTGCTCTACCTCATGCAGGCCAACCTGTTCCAGGGCGAGATCGTCGACCGTACCGGCATCAACTTCAGCGAGCACCTGCTGGGCGGTCTCGCCGCCTTCGGGGCGCTCTTCGTCGCGCTGAACGTCGGCACGAGGGTGGCGATCGAGCGGTCGACGGGGTGGCAGCGTCAGCTGCGCATCACCCCGCTGTCGCCGACGTCCTACCTGACCGCGAAGCTGGCCGCGGCGATGGTCGTGGCACTGCCGGCGATCACGGCGGTCGCGCTCACCGGCGCGCTGCTGGAGGGCGTCCGGCTGCCCCTGGGCGGCTGGCTCCAGCTGGTGCTCGGAATCTGGCTCGGCACCCTGCCGTTCGCGCTGCTGGGCGTGTTCATCGGCCAGGTCGCCACGGCCGAGAGCGTGCAGGTCCTCACCTCCGTCTCGCACATGCTGCTCGGGGTGCTCGGCGGCGCGCTGTTCCCGTCGGTCGCGTTCCCCGAGTGGCTCCAGGCGGTGTCCGCGGTCATGCCGAGCCACTGGCTGGCCGAGATCGGCCACAGCCCGTTCGAGGACGACTCCCGGCTCGCCCTCGCGGCCCTGGTGCTCGCCGGGTGGACCGTCGTGCTCGGCGGCGCCGTGACCCTGCGCTACCTGCGCGACAGCGCCCGCGTCTGAGCGCCCGCGACCGGGGGCGGACGACGCCCCCGCACTCCCCTGCACGACGACCGTACGCATCGCTACGACGAGGGATCCCATCGTGAAGAAGAACTCCTGGCAGATACTGCGCAAGGGCGGGCCGGGCGGCCTCACGCTCACCGTCGACTTCACCAGCACCGGCCGCACCCAGGCGTGCTTCCGGGACCTGGTCCCCCTGCTGAGCGCGCCCGGCGAGATCTGGGAGACCGTGGCACCCGCCGCCGGCGCCGAGGACACCATGTCCGGCGCCGACTACGTCGAGCGGTGGGTGAAGGGCGTCCGCCGGCGTGAGCGCACCGTCGACACCGTGATCGGCTACTGCGTGGGCGCGGTCTTCGCCGCCCCCCTCGCGTCCCGGCTGGCCGAGGCGCAGGACGAGGCGCCCAGGCTGGTCCTGCTGGACCCGGAGCTGCCGAACATCGTCGGGCTGTACCGGGACTTCCACGCCGCGGCGGACGCCCTGCGGACCATCCTCTCCCCGAAGGAGATCGCCGCGTTCCACGCCGACGGCCAGGCGGTCCAGGAGAAGTACGGGCTCGAGGACCTCACCCTCATCGGTCCCGCGCTCGCCGGGATCTTCCGCGACGCGATCGACGTCGCGGGCCGCAGGCTCGGGCTGGACGACGACGTCCGGGGCGAGCTGGGCGGCAGCTTCGCGTCGTTCGTCGGCTACCTGCGGGCGGCGACGGAGATCGACCCGACCCCGCGATGGGCGACGGCGACGGCGATCACCTCCGCGCACTCCACCCAGCGGGGGCAGGTCTTCGGACACGACATCCGGCTCGACGTCGACCACGACCAGATGCTGCGCCACCCCGACGTCGCCGCGGCGGTCTCCGGCCTGATGACCGGTGCGGACGCCGGCCTGCGGATCGCGGGGTAGCGCGGTGGCGCCGAGCCGGGCGGGCGACGAGCCCGCGCTCTTCACGGACCTGTTCGCGGAGCAGGTGCGGCGCACCCCGGACGCCACCGCCGTCGTCTGGGGCGAGCACCGCAGGACGTACGCCGAACTGGACGCCGAGGCGAACCGGCTCGCGCACCGGCTGGTGTCGCTCGGCGCGGGCCCGGAGCGGCTCGTCGCGATCGGGACCTCCTCCGCGCACCTGGTGGTGGCCGCGCTCGCCACCCTCAAGGCCGGCGCGGCCTACCTGCCGCTGGACCTGAGCTACCCGCCGCAGCGGCTGGAGCACATGCTCACCGACGCGCGGCCCATGCTGCTGCTGACCACCGCCGACGACCAGCACGCGGTGCCCGCGTCCGACACGCCACGGGTCCTCCTCGACGGGCCGGACGCGTACGCCGGGCAGCCGGCCACCGACGTCACCGACGCCGACCGGCTCGCCCCGCTGCGGCCCGCCAACAGCGCGTACGTCATCTACACCTCCGGCTCCACCGGCAGCCCGAAGGGGGTGGTGATCGAGCACCGCCAGCTCGGCACGTACCTGCGGCACGTCGTGCGGGCCTATCCGGGCGTACGCGGGCGGGCGCTGCTGCACTCCTCGTTCGCGTTCGACCTGACGGTCACCGCGTTCTACGCGCCGCTGATGACGGGCGGCTGCGTGCACGTCGGCGCCCTGGCGGAGATGGGCACGCCGGCCGCGGGCCCCGCCGGGCAGCAGCGGCCGACCTTCGTCAAGGTGACGCCGTCGCACATCCCGCTGCTCACCGCGCTGCCCGCCGAGGCGTCCCCGACCGGGGAGCTGATGGCCGGCGGCGAACTGCTGCTCGGCGAGACCGTGGACGCCTGGCGCCGCCGGCACCCCGGCGCGCGGGTGGTCAACGAGTACGGCCCGACGGAGACGACCGTCGGGTGCAGCACGGTGGTCATCGAACCCGACCAGCCGGTGCCGCCGGGGCCGCTGCCCATCGGCCAGCCCATGCCCGACGTGCGCTTCCACGTGCTCGACGAGGAGCTGCGCCCGGTCGCGCCCGGCGAGATCGGCGAACTGCACATCGCGGGGGCCCAGCTCGCCCGGGGCTACCTGGGCAGGCCGGGGCTGACCGCCGAGCGCTTCCTCCCCGACCCGTACGGCCCGCCCGGCTCGCGCATGTACCGCTCCGGCGACCGGGTCCGGCCCACCCAGGACGGCGAGTACGAGTTCTGCGGGCGGGTCGACAACCAGGCCAAGATCCGCGGGTACCGGATCGAGCTCGGGGAGATCGAGGCGGCGCTGCTGCGCCGCCCGGAGGTGCGGCACGCGGCGGCGGTGATCCGTACGGACGCCCCGGAGGTCAAGCAGCTCGTCGCGTACGTCGTGCCCGGGGCGGACGCGCGGGTCGATCCGCAGCAGTTGCGCAAGGACCTCGCGGAGACCCTGCCCGACTACATGGTGCCGAGCGCCGTGGTGAGCCTCGCGGGGCTGCCGCTGACCGTCAACGGCAAGCTCGACACGGCGGCCCTGCCGGCGCCGGAGGTCGCGGCGACCCCGGGCGGGCGGGCACCGGCCGACGAGTTGCAGGCGCTGCTGTGCGAGCTCTTCGCCACCTACACGGCCGTCTCCTCGATCGGCGTCGACGACGACTTCTTCGTGCGGGGCGGCACCAGCCTCGGCGCCGCCCAACTCGTGAACGAGGCACGCAGACGTGGGCTCACGCTGTCGCTGCGCGACGTGCTGGAAAACCGGACCGTGGCGCGACTCGCCGAGGTGTGCGCCGACACCGACCGAGGGGACGAGTGGGCATGACCATCGCAGCCAGCAGGAAGGAAGCAGCCATGTGGCTGCTCGAGCGGCTGGTGCCGGACACCGGGGTCAACAACGTCGCGGTCGCCTTCGAGGTGGCCGGCCGGATCGACCGTGGGCTGTTCGCGGCGGCGCTGCGAGCGGTCCTGGCCCGCCACGAGGTGCTGCGCACCGTGTTCCGCGCCGACGACGCGACGCTGACCCGGGAGGTGCTCGCTGCAGACCAGCTCGACGTGCCGGTGGTGGACGTCCCGGCCGGCGACGACGGGACGGACGCCGACCTGACCGCGTTCGCCGCCGAGCCCTTCACGATCGACGGCCGCCCCCTCGTGCGGGCGGGGATCCGCGCGGGAACGGACGGGGACGTGTGCTGCGTCGTCGTGCACCACCTGAACTTCGACGCCATGTCGACCACGATCCTGCTCCGCGAGCTGCTCGTCGCCTACGAGACCGTCGCGGCCGGAAACCGGCCCGACGACGCCCCGGTGGCCGCGCTCGCGGAGCGTACGCCGGACGAGCGCAGCGTCGCGTACTGGCGGAAGAACCTCGACGGGTTGCGGCCCGCCGAGTCGGGCCTGTGGTGCGCCCGGCCGGCCGCCGGGGCGCCGTCCCTGCGCGCCCGGACCGTCCACCACGAGCTCTCCGAGCCGGCCCGCGCCGTGGTGCGCCGCTTCCAGCGCGAACTGCGCGCCTCCGAGGCGGTCGTGCTGCTCGCGGCGTACTCGGTGCTGCTCGCCCAGCACGGCGCGGGCTCCGACGTGGTCATCGGCACCCCGGTGAACGTGCGCGACCAGCGCGGCATGAACGCCATCGGCTACCACGCGAACCTGGTGCCGCTGCGGGTACGCCTCGACCCGGACGCCGACTTCCGCGCCGTCGTCAAGCAGACGCGCGGCACCTTCCTGGAGGCGATCAGCCACGCCGACGTACCGCTGGAGCACGTGTCTCCCGCGGTGCTCGGCGACGCGCCGTCGTCGTGGCGCAGCTCGTTCTTCCGGCACCTGTTCAACTACGTGCCCGGCACGGTCGACGCCTCGCTCACGCTGACCGGGATGCCGGTGCGGCACGTCATGGTGGAGAACGGCTACAGCCGTTTCGACCTGGAGTTCTTCGTCATGCCGGGCAAGGACGCGACCACCGTCCGCGCGGCGTTCTGCGTCGACGCCTTCGACACCGCCGACGTCGGGCTGCTGCTGGAACGGTACGACGCACTGCTCGTACAGCTCGGCGAGGACCTGGACCGGCCGGTGGCGCGGCTGTCCCGCCGGGGCGCGAGCGACCTCGCCCTGTCGGCGTCGCCGCCGCGGACGGCCGCCATGACGTCCGTGCTCGACGCAGTGCACGCGACGGTCGCCGCGAACCCGGACCTCGTCGCGGTGCGGGACGACACGGTCGCCGTCACGTACGGCCAGTTGTGGTCGGCGGCGATCGCCACCCGGGACCTGGTCGCGGCCTCGGGCGGGAGCACCGTCGCCGTGCTGGCGCCGCGCGGCGCGGCGCTGGCCGCCGCGTGGCTCGGCGTGTGGCTGGCGGGCGCGCGCTGCGTCCTGCTCGACCCGACCCAGCCGATCCCCGACCTCGCCGCGCGGCTGGCCGACTCGGGCGCCGCCCCGGTGCTGGCCGCCGAGGGACTTCCCGTGCCCGGCGCGCTGCGCATCCCCGCCACCGACGCCACCGACGCGATGCGGGCCGACGCGCCGTCCGGTCCCGACCTCGACGCGGTGGCCTACCTGGAGTACCACCTCGACGCGCCCGCGCCGCTCGCGGTGACGGTCACCCACCGGGCCCTGGCCGGGGCCGTCGCGCGGCTCGCCGAGCGGGTCGCCACCGGGCCGGCCGTCACGGCGTGGCTGAGCAGCTCCGCCACCGACGCGGCGCTGACGGAGCTGCTGGTCGCGCTGACCACCGGCGGCCGGGTCGTCGTCGCGCCCGAGGCAGCCCGCGCCGACGGCCACGCCCTCGGCGAGCTGGTACGGCGGCACGGCGTGGACGTCGTGCAGGCGCCCCCGGCGGTCTGGCGCCAGGTGGTCGAGCACGCGGGCGCGCGGCTCGCGGGCCGCGCCGTCCTGGTGGGCCACGAACCGCTCCCCCGCCCGTTGGCCGCGCAGCTGCGCGCCACCGGCGGCACGCTGCACCACGGCTACACCACACCCGGCGTCGCCGGGTACGCCGCGCTCGGCGGCGGATGGGACGGGACGGGTGTCCTACCGGCGGCCCGCGTGTTCGTCACCGAGCCCGGCACCGACCACGAGCTGGGCATCGGCGTACGCGGCGAGCTGTGCGTCGCGGGCGACACCCTGGCCGCCGGCTACCACGGCCGGCCGGAGCTGACCGAGGCCCGGTTCGGCGAGCACCCGACGTACGGGCGGTTCCACCGCACCGGAGACCTCGCGCGGCTGCTGCCGGACGGCCAGGTCGACGTCGTCGGCCCGCTGTCGGCCCAGGTGCGGGTCGCCGGGCAGCGGATCCACCTCCGTGACGTCGAGTCCGCCCTCGCCGCCCACCCGGACGTGGAGGCTGTCGCCGCCGTCGGGCAGGCCACCACAGTCGCCGGGGCCGCCGGCGACGCGCCGGACGCCACGGTCGTCGCGTTCGTCGAGTCCCAGAAGCCCGACGTGGCGGAGCGGCTGCGCGACCACGCCCGCACCGCCCTGCCGCTCACGCCCGAACTGGTCGTGCTGAACCGGTTGCCGGTCACCGTGGCGGGCACCGTGGACCGCCCGGCCCTCGTCGCGCTCGCCGCGACGAGAGCGCGAGCCGACGTCGACCCGCCGGACGAGACGACCGTCGCCCTCGTCGGGATCTGGACCGAGATGCTCGACCGGCCGGGCCTGCACGCGGACTCGAACTTCTTCGCCAGCGGTGGCCACTCGCTGTTGGGCGCCCAGCTCGTGCAGCGGGTGCGGACCGACCTGGAGATGCCGGTCCAGCTCGCCGACCTGTTCGCCAACCCGACGCCACGGCAGCTCGCAGAGCACCTGCAGGACGCGTTCTGGGACGACGACGAGGACGACGACTGACCGTTCGCTCAACCCCCACACCGTCTCGAACCTCAGCAGAGGAGGCTCGGCGTGACCGTCGACGTCCAGCCCACACGCAGTACCGACCGTTCGATCGTCCTGACCCGCGAGGAGAACATCGAGGTCGACACGATCGCCCGTTACCTGGCGGGCCGACCGCCGCGCCTGGTGGACTCCGCCGCCTGGCTGGAGTCCGCCCGCGAACTGTCCAGCAACCTGCCCGTACGACTGCGCCAGATGGTGCGGCGCTTCGCCTGGGATCCGGGGCTCGACGCCGTGCTCCTGGTGCGGAACCTGCCCGTGGACGTCGACGAACTGCCGGGCACGCCCACCGTGGCCGGCTCGGCCCAGCGGGAGTCCACCGGGCCCGCCGCCGCGCAGGTGCTGCTCGGGCTGCAACTCGGGGAGCTCATCGCCTTCAGGGAGGAGAAGAGCGGCGCGCTGGTGCAGGACGTCGTGCCCGTGCCGGGCATGGAGAAGTTCCAGGGCAACGCGGGCTCGGTGATGCTCTCCATGCACGTGGAGAACGCCTTCCACGTCTACCGTCCGGACTACGTCGGCCTGCACTGCCTGCGCAACGACCACGACAACGTGGCCGGGTTGCAGGTGGCGTCGATCCGCAACGCGCTGCCGCTGCTGTCCGAACAGGTCCGCAGGGTGCTGCACGAGCCGCGGTTCTTCACCGAGCCGCCGGCGTCGTTCGGCGACCTGCGCAACGCGCCGGAACCGCACGGCATCCTCGGCGGGAGCTTCGACGACCCGGACGTCCAGGTCGACTTCGAGAGCTCGTTCCCCCTCGACCCCGAGGCCGGGCAGGCGCTGTCGATGCTCGGCGACGCGCTGCGCACCGTCCGCAGGACGTTCGTCCTGGAACCCGGTGACCTCGCGTTCGTCGACAACCGGCTGGCCCTGCACGGCCGGACCGAGTTCACGCCCCGCTACGACGGCCGCGACCGGTGGCTCCAGCGGATCTTCGTGCACCGCGACTTCCGGCGCTCCCGGGCCCTGCGCCCGGACGACGGGAACGTGCTCACCAGCGGGAGCTGACAGCCCGGCGGCGAGCCGGAAGGCCGACGAGAGGTCCGTACGCGACGGATCTCCTCGTCGGCGACAGACAGTGCGACGCGGTGGTGGGGCCTCCGATTTCGGGGGCCCCACCACCGCGTCTCGCCGTGTGCGGGACAGTCACATCGTCCACGACGAATGGCATCGGGGGCGAAGCGCGACGGGGAGAGAAATAATCCCGGGCCACGCCGTTACCGATCCGCACGAATACGGGGGCGGCATTCCCACCTCGCCCCGTGCGGCGTTCATCCAACCCGGATGACGAACTCACCCCCCACCACCCACCCACAATGCCTGACCAGCAACTCCACACTTCCCACCCAACAACCCACACCACCACCCACCCACCACTACGGGGTGCCCTAGGGGTGCCCACCCAATGACCACCAATGCCAACCTCAAACCCCACCCACCACACACACCACCGGAGAAAACCCATGAAATTCTCCGTACTCGGCACCACCCAAGTCACCCACCACAACCACCACCTCGAACTCGGCGGAATCCGCCAACGCGCAATCCTCGGCTACCTCCTCCTCAACGCCAACAAAGTCGTCGCCACCAGCCAACTCCTCCACGCCATGTGGAACGGCAACCCAC